>NZ_BACT01001000.1:0-13210 GCF_000333255.1 Methylobacterium sp. B1
GATGCGGAAGGGATCGACCGGATTCTACGTGCGCTCCACTGTCGTCACAGCCTCAAAGCGACAGGCTCAGGCCGTCATGCGCCACGGTCCAGCCGGCGGCCTCGACATCCGCCCGTTCCGGAGAGCCTTCGACCAGGACCGGATTGGTATTGTTGATGTGCACGAAGATACGGCGCCCGATCTCGACAGCCCCCAGGGCCTCGATCGAGCCGTTCTCACCGCGCATCGGCACATGGCCCATGCGCCAGCCGGTCTTGGTGCCGACGCCCGCCCGGATCATGTCGTCGTCGTGCAGGACGGTGCCGTCGAACAGCAGCGCGTCCACGCCGGCGATGCGGGCGCGCAGCCCGTCCGTCACCCGGGCACAGCCGGGAATGTAGGCGAGGCGCCGGCCACCGGCCTCGATCAATGCGCCGACCGTGGTCTCGGTCTCGGCGCCGATCTCCAGGGTCTCGTCCTCGAGCCAGAGCGGCACCTTGCCGGGAACGGGGAAAAGGGTGACCGACAGGCCGGGCAGGGGCTCGAAACGCTGATCCATCCCGATCGGCTGGCGGGCGACCACGCCCTCGGCCATCACGTCGAACACGCGGTTGGCATTCACCGATTCGAGGATGCCGCGGGTGCCGTAGAGCGTGTAGGGCTGGCCTTCGCGGAGGGTCAGAAGACCCGCAACGTGGTCGACATCCCCGTTCGTCAGCAGTACCGCCTTGATCGGCGAATGGCGTAGGCCCTCGCGCGGGTGCATCTGCGCATTGTCGAAGAGCTGTTGCCGGATGTCCGGCGAGGCATTGATGAGCAGCCAATCAGACCCGTCGGCGGAGACCGCGATACTCGACTGGGTCCGGGGGCGTACCCGGTCCGGTTCGGACCGTGCCAGCGAACAGATGGGGCAGCGGCAATTCCACTGGGGAAGGCCGCCGCCAGCCGCAGAACCGAGGATCACGACGCGCATGTGCGGCTCCCGAGATCCCCGGTCCGTAAAACTCAGTTGAAGGTGTCGATCTCGGCCGACTCGTAGCTCGTCACTTCCATGCCGACGCAGATCTCGGACACGATCGGGGCAGCCCACTTCATGGTGTTTCTCCTCAGGCGATATCTTCACCGAGCGTCACGCGGATCCTAAGAGGACCCTAAGACACTGATGGCGCTCTCATTTCTGGCGCGGGAGAGGTATCGACGATTCAGGCGCAGGCTTCAAGCACTAAGTTGCCGGATCCTCCCAAATTTTTCGTGAGAGACTTCCTAAACGCCCGGAAACCATCACGAAACGCGCCGCCCTGCGACTAAAGTACAGTGGCTCACTGTCGAAAGTCGGGACCGCGCAGTTCGAGCATGAATCCCTTGCCACGCACGGTGACCAGGCCGGGACCGCCGTAGCGGACGAAATCCGCCATCTTCGAGCGCAGATAGCCGATATAGACGTCGACCACGTTGAGCGAGAGGCCACCCTGGCTGGCCCAGAGCCGGTCGAAGATATCGGCCCGGGAGACCGGCTTGCCGATGTTCTCCATTAACATGCCGAGCAGGTCGGCCTCGCGGGGGGTGAGGCGGGCGCTGGCCTCGCCGCAGCTGGCCTGCCGGGTCTCGAGGTCCAGCATCAGCTTGCCGACGGTGATGCGCGACCGCGGTGCCTCCGCCTGCTCGCGCCGCATCAGATGGGTCCGCAGGCGGGCGACCAGCTCGTCGAACTCGAAGGGTTTGATGATGTAGTCGTCGGCGCCGAGCGCCAGCCCTTCGGCCCGGTCACGAATCTCGTCCCGGGCGGAGAGGAACAGGATCGCCCCGGGAAAGCCGCCCTCCCGCAGGGAGCGGCAGACGTCGTGCCCCGACCCGTCCGGGAGGTTGATGTCGAGGAGCACGGCGCCGGGGGCCGGATCGTGCGCGGCCTTGAGCGCCTCGTCCACGCAGGCTGCCGTCCCGACTTCGAATCCCTCGGCTTCCAGGCCCCGAGCCAGAAGGCCGCGGATGTCGATGTCGTCCTCGACGATCAGGATCCGCGTCATGCGGCCGACTCCTTCACCTGCCCGCCGGTCGCGCCGTCGACCGGCCCCGCATCCCATGCCGGATCGAGGGCCGGGATGTCCAGGGTCACGCGGGCGCCGCGCCCGTCGGGCCCGGCACCGAGCCGAATCGTGCCGCCATGCTGCTCGACGATCCAGCGCGCCAGGGCGAGGCCGATGCCGAACCCGGTCTCGTCGGGACCCGCCCCCGATCCACGCCTGAAGCGTTCGAACAGGTCGGCTTCGGATGCATTGAAGCCCGGACCGTCGTCCGTGACGGTGATCCGCCCGACGGGTCCCGGGCCCGCCGCCAGGGCAACCTCGACGCGGGTGAGGCCGGCGGCATGACGCAGGGCGTTGTCCACGAGGCTCTCGACGGTCTGGCGGATCCATTCGCGGTCGGCGAGGCACTCGACGTCCCGGTTGCCGGGATCGAGGCCGAGGCCGACGCGACGGCGGGCCGCTTCGGAGCTCATGTTGTCCACCGCCTCCGCGAGGAGCTGAGCAAGTCCCAGACGGCGCTTGTCGAACTCGATCTCGCCGGATTCCGAGCGCGCAACCCGCAGCAGGTCCTCGACCCGCAGCTTGAGACGCTGCGCCCGCTTCTTGATCGTCGCGAAAACCGGATTCGGGTCGGCGCCCCGGGATGCGCCGCGCAGGGCGAGGTCGCACTCGCCCAGGATGACCGTGAGGGGGGTGCGCAGTTCGTGGCTGACATCGGCGAAGAAGCGGCGCCGGGATTGGTCGACGGCTTCGAGGCGGGCGTTGGCGGCCCGAAGATCGGCCGTGCGTGCCGCCACGGTATCCTCCAGCGCCGCCCGGTCGGCCGCAACCCGCGATTCCCGCCGGGCGAGGCGGGCGGCCATGCGGTTGACGTTGGTCATCAGCAGTCCGAGTTCGTCGCGCGTGGCGACGGAGAGCCGGGTGTCGAGGGCGCCGTGGCCGATGGCGCTCGCGGCCCGGCGGACCTCCTCGATCCGCGCCAGGGTTGGCCGGGTGACGCCGCGGTAGAGGATCGCCAGCAGCACGAGAGCCGCCGCCACCGCGGCGGCGGCGGCCAGACGCAGGCGCTCCGACAGCGCCCGGGCCTGCTCGGAGCCGAGGGCCATGCTGCGCCGTTCGGCCTCGATCAGGAAGGACAGGGGCTGGCCGGTCATGGCCCCGAAGCCGTTGAGCGCCCCCTTGATGGCGTCCTGGCGCCGCTCCGGATCGGTCTGGCGGCTGATCAGCGACACCTGCCGGTCCAGGACGGCGCGGGCCGCGCGCAGTTGGGCCATGGGGCGCGTACGGGCGGCGTATTGCATCCGGTCGGCCGGGTCGTCGCTCGGCGGGAAGCTCTTGGCGAGCGCCTCATCCACGGTGGTGAGGGCGCGGTCGGCATTGTCTCGGGCGATCGCCATCGCCTCGGGCTGGCCGTCGGGATTGCCGACGGTCTCCACGGCCGCCATGCCGAACTGGGTGAGGCGGCCCGACAGCTCGGCCAGAAGTTCCAGGCGACGCTGGGCCTCAAGGGTGCGGTCGACGGTCCGTTCCGCCGCCCCGATCGCCGCCAGCGCGGCCGCGGCCGCCAGCATCACGACGACGGCGGTGCCCCCGAGCAACAGGGCGAAGCGGACCTTCAGCGAGCGCATCGTGGTCGTCCCGCCGTCAATGCGGGACCGAGCATGTCACCGTCCGGCCGCTGAACCAAGGTGCCGTCACAGATCCTTCGGCAGGCTGCCCTTGGCGGCGCAGCGCCAGCGTTCCACGTGCCATTCGGGATGCGCGGCCTGCCAGGTCGCCAGCGCACTCTGCGAGTTGCGCAGGCAGACGAACGGGCTCGCTTTCTCGAACGACATCTCGATCCGGTCCTCGCGGCAGGTCGAGGGTTGGGCGACGAGGCAGATCGACAGCAGCAGCAGCATGGGCGCGTCCCCGGGTTGCCGGCCTCGATCGGGCCGGCTTGGCGGAGAGCATAGGACGCGTCCACGCCCCTTGCCCAGGCGGCGTCAGGCCGCGACCCAAATCTCGCCCTTGGCGATGGTAGCGAGGTCGCCCGAGTAGCGACGCAGCGGCTTGGCGAGCAGGTCGGCATGCTCGGCGCTGAGGCCGCGCAGCGCCTTCGCCAGGAGCCGGAGGAACACGAGATCGTGCGTCCCCGTCTCCACGAAAGTCGAAGCCATCCGGCCGTGCGCACCCAGGAGAAGCGTTCCGCGGCGCATGCCGAGACCGGGGTGATCGCCCACCGCGAGGGCCGCCAGGGTTCCGGCGATCATGCGCGATCCCGCGAAGGCCCCCGCGCGTCCGGCCACGATCGTCCCGCGCCGCATCCGGTCGCCGAGATGGGCACCCGCCGTGCCGCGAATGATCAGCGTCGCACCGTCGAGTCCGGCCTTGGCGGCATAGACCGCACCGCCGGCGTAATCTCCGGCATCGCCCTCGATGGTGATCGTGCCGCCGGTGGCGCCGGAGGCCGCATAGGGCCCGGCATGGCCGGTGACGGTGACGCGGCCGCCCGCCATGCCGGCGCCGAGGCGCTGGCCGACATCGCCGGTGACCCGGATCGTGCCCGCCGACAGGGAGGCGCCGACCCGGTCGAGGCGCTCGTGGCCGCCCTCGAGGGTCAGGGTGTCGGAGCCGTCCAACGAGACGGCGAAGCAGTCGCCGAGGCGCACGCCGGTCCGGGTGGTCCCGACCTCCAGGCGCTCGGCTTCGCCCTGCGACAGGCGGCTCAGAGCCGCGGGGTTGATGTTGAGGAAGTCCAGGCGCTCCGGCGGAGCCGCACGCAGGGTGAGGGTGCTCACGGCTCAGCCCTCCGTCTTGGCGTCGTCGCGCGCGATCAGGTCGCGCAGATGGTAGTGGTGGCGGCCGAGATTGCCGCCGTAATTTCCGGCCGTGACCGCGATCAGCCCGTGCTTGCCGCCGATCTCGGTGGCCGCGTGCAGGCCGGCGCGCATCGAGTCAGACACGCCCTGCGAGGTCAGGGCGTCGATCACGATCTCCAGCACCACGCCGCATTCGGCCGGGAGCGCCGAGCCGGCGCGCCCCTTGAGGGTCGGGCAGTAAGCGTCGTTGGTCGAGGCCATCATGCCCTTGGTCCGGCCGCCGACCTTGGAGCCGGAACGGACGATGCCGCCGGGGAACGGCAGGATCGCGCCCGGCACCGCCTTGGCGGCCTCCACGGCGATCTCGGCGACCTTCAGCGTCTCGGCGTGGTTGCGGCCGAGGAACAGCAGGTTGCCGCCACCGACCGCGCCGTCTACGGCCCGGACCGTGTCCTCGCAGAGGAACTCGCCGTCCATCACCGGGATGCGCCAGTAGCGCCGGGCCTTGCCGGTGGCGTCGGGCAGGCGCTTGGCCACCGCGAAGCCGTCACCGAAATAGCGGATCGCGCCGCCGAGCTTGATCTTGGTCGGCCCGTCGACGCCGGCGTAGCAGGCGGTGCCCGGGCAGGTGAGGATGCACTGGCCGACCCGCTTGATCAGCTGGTCCTTGAGGCCGTTCGGCTCGAAGCCGAACAGCAGGATGCGCACGCCCGGCCGCCCGTCGGGAGTCTCCTCCGGCGACAGCTCGGCGTCGATGCCCGCCTCAGCGCCGCAGCCGATCACCGAGGTGGCGAAGCCCGTCATCGTGGTGGCGGCGATCATCGCCCACTTGGCGGTGTCGTTCGTGACGATGATGGCGGTGCCGGCCACATCGAACGCCTCCGCGAAGGTGTCGATGACCGGGATGCCGTTGAGGGAGAGATCAGACATCGTTCTTCCCGCGGCTCGCCCCTCTGATCACAACCGGCATGGCACCGCCTCGAAATTGTCCGGACCGTCGCCGAAGGCCGCGTCGGGCACGGCGAAGCTGTCGAGGCCCTCGCCGAACCGCTCCGTCAGGTAGGTGTCGGCGCGCTTCGCCATGGCCTTGTCGGACTCGACCGTCAGCGACAGCGTCCGGCCGGCCCGCCATTCCACCACCTCGCCGTCCTCGACGATCGGCACGCCGTCCTTGAGGACGAGCTTGGCGGCGGTGAACATCGCGGTTCGGTCGGTGTCGTCCCGGTAGACCGCCACGTCCGCCCGGGCACCGGCCCGCAGATGGCCGCGGTCGTCCAGCCCCAGCAGCTTGGCCGGACCCGACCGGGTCAGCTGCGCGATTTCCGAGAGCGTGTACTCGCGCTCCAGGCCAGGAAGGCCGGAGCGCTCGCCCACGATCTTGGGCAGCGTCGCGATCTCGCGGTCACGCTCCGACTTGTCCATCAGCAGGTGGATGATGCGCGGGTACTGGGTGAACGGGCCACCGTTCGGGTGGTCGGTCGTCAGGATCGTCCGCTCCGGATCGGTGGAGAGCAGCATGATCTCCAGGCCGATCGCCCATTGCAGCGAGCTGGTCGGGCCCCGGGGCCGGTACAGGAACGGCACCACGCCGCCGCCTTCGGCGTCGCCCGCGTTCAGCACCCACTTCTTCGGCTTCGCGCCCTTCCGGCCCGCGAACTGACGGAGGATGTCGAGGGACACCGTCACCGTCTGGCCGAACACCACCTGCCCGATGTCGAGGGTGGCGTTTGGATTGTCGGCGATCGCCTGCGCGATGCGCTCGGCGGCCGAGCGGAAACCGCCGGTGCCGGGATTGGCCGGATCGACCGCGCCGTAGGCGTAGAACTGCGCGTGGGCGAAGTGGATGCGCCGGCCTTCCGCTGCATCCAGGGTCGCCATGAAGCTGTCGTCCGCTCCGGGCAGGCCCAGGTTGTTGCAGTGGACGTGCAGCGGGTGCGGGACGCCGATCTCCTCGACCGCGTCGAGGAGCGAGCCCATGATCTGCCGGGTCGAGAGCCCGTAGCAGGGGATCTCGTCGTCCAGCGACAGGCGCAGCGCCCCGTCCTTGAAGGCGGAGGCGCCGCCCGCGTTGATGCACTTCACCCCGAGGCCGCGGGACTGGGCGACCGACAGGGCGACGAGGTCGCGCACGGCGTTGCCGCCCTGGCGCTCGCGCAGCATCTCCAGAAGCTGGTCGTCGTTGCCCATCACCGTGAGGGCGCCGCGGTCGAGCAGCGGGATGTCGGCGAGCTCGAGCTGCGTACCCAGGGCGTGGGTCGGCGGCATCGCCGGCTCGACGGCCGTGGTGTAGCCCATCCGCGCGTAGGTCGAGCCGATCCAGGCCGCGGCCCCGCCCGCATGGGCGAAGGGATGGCCGTCGGGGGCCGCCTCGCTGACGTAGAGGTCGGGCAGGAGCAGCCGCGAGGTGATCACGTTGCCGCCGGCGATGTGCGAGTGCACCTCGACGCCGCCGGCCATCACCACGCAGCCCGCCGCATCGATCACGGCGTCGGGCTCGCGGCCCGGCGGATCGATGATGCGGCCATCCTCGATCCAGACGTCACCGACAGAATCGCGGGACGCGGTCGGATCGACGACGCGCCCGCCCCGGATCACGCTCAGCATGCGGAATCACTCCTCGACGCGGCCTGCAGCGTGGCCAGACGCTCCTTGAGCGCGGCCAGCACCGACGCGGCCGACGGCAGATCCGACGGCGCAGTGGCCGGCCAGAAGGTCAGGGCGGCGCGCTGCTCGTTCCACAGGACGCCGCCGTGGTCGCGGCCAGGCTGGCCGACCGAAATCACCACCTCGGCAGCCTGCGCCTCGCCTTCCGCGACCAGAGCCACGGACGGCACCGCGGACAGCCAGTCCGGGCGCGCCACCGGGACGGCACCGAGCCAGAGAACGGCGTCGGCCTCGCCGGCAGCGACCTGCCGGGCGGCGTCGAAGCGCCAGGGATCATGCTCGGGGACGCGGCGCCCGAAGCCGCTGCGGGGCGCCTGTCCGGTCGTCCAGGCCGAGACCGGCACGACGGCCCGGTCCTGCCCGGCCGCACCGACCGCCAGGGTGAAGCAGCGTGTGGTCTCGCTCAGCTCCATGGCGAGGCCCTGGAGCATCTCGACACCGAACTCGCCGAGTTCGGCCGGATCGTAGAGCAGCACGCCGTACTGCGCGGCGGCGAGCCGGGACGCGATCTGACCCGGCAAGGCGTCACCGGCGAGATGCCCGCGGGCATAGGCCCGCAGCTCGGCCACGGCCTCCGGCAGCCCGCCATCGGCGGGCCAGGCCAGCGCCGCACCGGCGTTCGCACCCACCGCCAGGAGGGCCCTGTCGGATCCGGCGGCGCGCCCACGGGTGGGCTTGGCGTCGATCAGGCGTTTCATGAGCGGCGCCTGCCAGGGGGCGGCACCGACGACGAGAACCGTGTCGGCGCGTCCGACGGCCTCGGCAGGCGTCGTCGTGAGGGCACCGACCCGGCTCAGCGCTCCGAGCTCGGCATAGGTCCCGGCCGCGCCGGCGGTATCGACCGAGGCGCCGATGCGCCCCGCGAGATCATAGGCTGCGCGGATCGCAGCCACGTCGGCGCTGAGGCCGGCGATCACCGGCGCGCGCGCCTTGGCGAGCAGGGATGCGGCCGCCTCGACGGCGGTGCCCGCGTCCGTCGCGCCACCCTTCACCCAGGCTGCCATGCTCCCTCTCGCAACGTTCTTGCTTGGTTTCGGAGCGGGCGACGGCCGTAAGACCGGACGAAGCAGGTGCGCCTCAGCATGAGGGTTCCCCACCGAATCGGAATGGCGCATCCGCCCGGCATGTCCGGGCAGCGGCAAACTCGGCGCGCCGTCGCAACCCCTAGGTTTGCATTCATCCGCGCACCGCGGCAAGGGGGGTCCGGCGGCGATCCGCATCGCAAGGTGGATCGCCAGGGGGTTTGCAAGGTGGTTCGCAAGGTGGATTGCGCGGATGGGCCGGTGCCGCCCCGCGATCCTGCGGACACCTTGTGCGGACAGGCCGAGCGACCGCGGAACCTGAACCGGAACCGAGCGCCGGAATTGCCGTGACGGCGGTGCGATCCAGGCCTGTCCAAGTTGCCTGGCCCCGGGCCACGTGTGAAAAGCGCGCCGCGCATGCGCCGGGCCTGCGGGATTCGAGGGACGTGTGTTGGGCGAGGTCCCTGAAAGGAACGAGGTGGCAGCGGACGGTGCCGTGCGGGTCGAGGCCCCGGCACGGCTGCATTTCGGATTCCTGGACCTGCACGGCGGTCTCGGCCGCCGGTTCGGCAGCATCGGGCTCGCCATCGATGCGCCGTCCCTCGCCCTGAGCGCCCGTCGGGCAGCGCGGCCTTCCGTGGAGGGCCCTGAAGCCGACCGCGTGCGCGGCTATGTCCGTGCCGCCGCCGCCCATCTCGGGCACGGCGAAGACGTGGCGGTGACGGTGGAGCGGGTCATCCCGGCCCATGCCGGTTTCGGTTCGGGCACGCAGCTCGCCCTCGCGGTAGCGGCAGCCATGGCACGGCTCAGCGGCGAGCCCTTCGCGCCGGATGCCTTCGCGGCAACCCTGGGACCGGGGCAACCGGTCCGGCGTCGGACTGCGCGCCTTCACGGAGGGCGGCCTGATCGTCGATGGCGGCCGCGGCGCGGACGGGGGCCCGCCTCCGGTCATCGCGCGTCTGCCCTATCCCGAGGCCTGGCGGATCGTCCTGATCCTCGATCCGGGCATGGCGGGCGTGCACGGGACGCGCGAGGTCGAGGCGTTCCGCGATCTGCCGCGCTTTCCCGAGGCCCAGGCGGCGGAGATCTGCCGGATCGCGCTGATGCAGGTCCTGCCCGCGGTCGCCCTGGCCGAGCCCCAGGGCTTCGGTGCCGGCATCACCCGAATCCAGACGCTGATCGGCGACCATTTCGCGCCCCATCAGGGGGGCCGCTACGCCAGCGCCGCGGTGGCGGAGGCGCTGGCGAGCATCGCCGCGCAGGGCGTGCCGGGCTACGGGCAGTCCTCCTGGGGGCCGACCGGCTTCGCCCTGATGGCGTCCGAGGCCGAGGCCCGCGCCCTGGTGGCCGGCCTCGACCGCGGCGGTCCGCTCCGGTTCGTCATCGCCCGGGGTCGCAACAGTGGCGCTTCGGTAACCGGTCCGGCGTGAGCCGCCCACCCCGGACTTGACCCGGGGCACCGCTCCGGGTTTGGACGGTGGACAGGCGCATCTGTTGCGCGCCGCATGAGGATTCCATGGCCCGCTCGATCCTCCACATGCTGACGCCGCTCCGGCACATGAGCCCGTTCGACGTGAACATGGCCGTGGATGCCGGGTTCGAGACGGTGGTGACCTACACCGAGGTTAGCCTCGCCGACGTGGTCTCGCTGACCCAGGATTCGATCTTCTCGCGGTCGCCGGCCGACGGGACGCGGACGGGCATCTTCATCGGCGGCAAGAACGCCGAGGACGCCCTCGACATGGTCGACCGCGCCAAGAAGGCCTTCGTGCCGCCCTTCGTAAACCACGTCTTCGCAGATCCGGCCGGCTCGTTCACCACCGGCGCGGCCATGGTCGCCCAGGTCTCCCGCGCCCTGCGGCAGAAGTTCAACACCGACCTCACCGGCAAGCGCATCGTGATCTTCGGCGGCGCCGGCGTCGTCGCCTACGTGGCCGCGGTGATCGGCGCCCTGCAGGGCGCCACCACCGTTCTGGTCGGGCACGACGGCGAGGAGCGGGTCTCGAAGATCGCCTTCACGATGAAATGGCGCTTCGGCATCGAGGTCGGCGCTGTCGACGGCACGACCCCCGAGGATCGCCGCGCCGCCATCCGCGACGCCGACGTCATCCTCTCCGCCGGGCCGGCGGGCATCCCGATCCTCACCGCGGAGGACCTGAAGTCGGCGCCGAAGCTGCTCGTCGCGTCGGACGTCAACGCCGTGCCGCCTGCCGGCATCGCGGGGATCGACGTGAACGCGGTCGATGTCGCCCTGCCCACCGGCAAGGGCGTCGGCATCGGCGCGCTGGCAGTCGGCAACGTGAAGTACCAGACGCAGCGGCGCCTGTTCGACCGGATGCTCGCCTCCGACACGCCGCTCTGCCTCGACTTCCGCGACGCCTATGCGCTCGCGGTGGAGATCGCCGGCTAGTCCGATACGAGCCGGCCCCGGATGGCGGATGCGGTCCTGATCGCCGCCCAGGCCGGGCGCGCCCTGGCCGAGGCGGCGCGGCGTGCCGGGCTTCGGCCCTACGTGGCCGATCTGTTCGGGGACGCGGATACGCTGGCCGCCGCCGAGGCCTACCGGCCGCTGCCCGGCCGCTTCGGAACCGCGCCGGCCGCGGACGCGACGGTGGCCGCGCTCGACCATCTGGCCGGAGCCGCCGGCCGCCCGATCGGGCTCATTCTGGGCAGTGGCTTCGAGGACGCGCCGGACTTGATCGGGCGCCTCGCCGCGCGGCACCGGCTGATCGGCGCGTCGGCCGAGACCGTCTCGACCCTCAAGGCGCCCCTGGCCTTCGCGGCCCTCTGCACACGCCTCGGCGTGCCGCATCCCGCGGTGGCAACCGACCCGCCGCCGGATCCGCGGGCGTGGCTGCTCAAGCGCGCGGGCGGCAGCGGCGGCAACCACATCCGGGCTGCGACCCGGTCGCCGGCACCGCAGGGCCACTACTTCCAGCAACGCGTACCGGGCCGGCCGCACGCCCTGAACTTCCTCGCCGACGGCCGGACGATCCGCATCCTCGCCGTCACCGAGCAATGGTGCGCGCCGTCGCCGATCCGTCCCTTCCGCTATGCCGGGGCCCTGGCCCGCGGTGCCGGTGAAGCCCCGGCGCTCCCCGTTGCGCTCGTGGACGCCATCGCCGCCGGCACCGAGCGGATCGTCGCCGCGACCGGCTTGCGGGGGCTCGCCAGCGCCGACCTGCTGGTCGAGGGTTCGGCGTGGTGGCTCACCGAGATCAATCCCCGGCCCGGCGCGACGCTGGACATCCTCGACCGGCGCGGGATTCCGCTGCTTCCCGCCCATATCGCGGCCTGCCTCGGCACGATGCCGGACCCCGGGCCGCATCCGGCGGATGCGGCGGCCGCGCAGATCTGTTACGGGACCCGGAGCTTGCGCCTGTTCCGGACCTCGAGTGGCCGAACTGCGTGCGCGACCGTCCGTGCCCGGGCTCGGTGGTCCGCCGCGACGCGCCGCTCTGCACGGTGCTGGCCGAAGGCGCGGACCGGGCGGAGGTGCTCGCCCTGTTGGAAACGCACACGGCGCGCCTGCGGGCCGTCTGCGCGGCGAAGAAAATTCACCCCGAGGAAGCCCTGTCATGAGTGCCAGCCAATCCTATCCCAGCATCAACGCGCTCGCGGCGCCCCTCGTCGAGCGGCTCGTGGCGGATGCCGCGACGCTGCGGCTCTCCGTGACGCAGGCGGCCGGCGGCGCCCGGATGGTCGATGCCGGCGCGCAGGCGAGGGGGTCGATCGAAGCCGGGCGGCGCATCGCCGAGATCTGCCTCGGCGGCCTCGGCACCGTCACGATCGCGCCGACCGGACCGATCGCCTCCTGGCCCTATTCGGTGACGGTCCACGCCGCCGACCCGGTCCTCGCCTGTCTGGGGAGCCAGTATGCGGGCTGGAGCCTCGCGGACGAGACCGGTGATTCCGGCTTCTTCGCCCTCGGCTCGGGGCCCGGCCGGGCGGTGGCGGCTGTCGAGGACCTGTACCAGGAACTCGGCTTCCGCGACTCCGCCACGAAGACCGCCCTCGTGCTAGAAGCGGCGGGCGGGCCGCCCGAGAGCGTCGTCGCCAAGGTCGCCGAGGCCTCCGGCCTGAAGCCCGAGGACCTGACCTTCATCTTCGCGCCGACCCAGAGCCTCGCCGGCTCCACCCAGGTCGTGGCCCGCGTCCTCGAGGTGGCCCTCCACAAGGCCCACACGGTCGGCTTCGACCTGCACGCCATCGTGGACGGGATCGGCTCGGCGCCGCTGTCGCCGCCGCACCCGGACTTCATCAAGGCGATGGGCCGCACCAACGACGCGATCATCTACGGCGGACGCGTACAGCTCTTCGTGGATGCCGACGATGCCGATGCCAGGCAGCTCGCCGAACAGCTGCCCTCGACGACGTCGAGCGACCACGGCGCGCCCTTCGCCGACATCTTCGGCCGGGTGAACGGCGACTTCTACAAGATCGACGGCGCCCTGTTCTCGCCGGCCGAGGCGATCGTCACGTCGGTGCGCACCGGCGTCACCTACCGCGGCGGCCGTCTGGAGCCGACGCTGGTCGACGCATCCTTCGCGTGAAGCACGCCGGGCTCCCTCTCTCCTGCGGGAGCGGGAGCCCCAACCGGATCCGGACGGCGACATCTTCCTGGCCCCCCCGCAGGCGGGGGCAGCGTGACGATCAGGACCCCCATGCGCATCGGGCTCGCGGCCGATACGGCACCTGGCACAAGACCGCCTGCTGGCGG
>NZ_BACT01000999.1:0-1657 GCF_000333255.1 Methylobacterium sp. B1
ATCCCCTGCTACGCCGACGACGAGCGGACCCTCTCGGACCTGATCGAGCGCACCCTTCAGGAGCGTGGCCTGCGCATCGACCGGGCCGCCCGGGAGGTTCTGGCCCGCAGCCTCGGCGGCGACCGCCGGGCGAGCCTGATGGAGATCGAGAAGCTCGCCCTCTACGCCGGGGGCGAGGGGGGAGGGGACAAGACCGTGACCCTCGACCATGTGGAGGCGATCACCAGCGACGTCGCGGCGAGCGTGCTCAACACCCTGATCGATGCCGCCTTCGACGGCCGCCGCGACGCGGTGGAGCGCGATTACCGCCGCTTCCGGCACGAGGGCCTCGACCCCGGCGTGGTGCTGGGCTCGGCGCTGCGGCACGCCCTGACGCTGCTCACCACCCGGCTCGACAATCCCGACAAGACGCCCGCCATGATGGTCGCGACGTGGCGCGGCCTGCATTTCAAGCGCAAGGCCAGCATCGAGGGCCAGCTCGGCGCTTGGCCGCCCGGCACCCTCCGGCAGGCCGTCGCGGCCCTGCAGGCGGCGGTCCTGGCCTGCCGGCGGGCGGAGCCCGACCTGGCCCACGCCCTGGCCTCGGCGGCCCTCCTGCGGGTCGCGGAGGCGGGGGCGCGGCGGCGGCGCTAGTCCGGGCTCAGGCGCCGTCGGCGCTTCCGGCACGGCGCAGCGCGAGCCACGCGCCCCAGAACAGGCTGGAAAAGAAGCGGTTCGGAGGCGCGAAGCCGGCGGCATCCAGCAGGGCCGCGACGGCCGCCTCGGAATGGGGCGGATCGGCCCCCCTGCAGGATCTTCCCGCGTCGGGCCTCGATCGCGTCGGCGCTGGCGCCGTGCTGGCGCCAGCGTTCGCCCCAGGCTGCAAGCAGCAGGGGCTGACTTGCATACGCGTAATGGTTGCCGGCGAGCACCAGAGGCGCGCCCGGCTTCAGGCGCGCGGCGATGGCCTGCAGGATCGCCCGTTTCTCCGCGTCGCCCGGCAGATGGTGCAGCACGCCGATCAGGGTCGCGGCGTCGTAGACCGCGTCCTGGGGGAGGGCATCCACCGTTCCGAGGACGATCTCGGTCCGGTCGTGGAGACCGTCCTGCTCCAGCCGCGCGATCGTGAGATCCATCATGGCGCTGGACGGGTCGACGGCGGTGAAGCGCCAGCCGGGCTCGAGGGCCGCCGCAGTGACGATCTCCGGGCCACCCCCGCCCGCGCCGACGATCAGCAGCCGCGCAGGCGTGCCGCTGCCCAGGACGGCGGCAAGCATGCAGGCGGCGAGCTCATGGCAGGCCTCGTAGCCGGCCAGGGCGATCCGGCTCTGCTGCGCGTATTCGCCGGCCCGGTCGGCGTCGAATTTCCGAGCCGCCGCGCTGGTACCGTCCGCCAAGGTCCGGCCCTCCGGTCATCCGGACTGCGGACCGGCCCGCATGTCCCAACTCTGGGCCGGGCGGCACACGCGCGCCGGCCACCGATACGGTGCGCGCTCCCGCCTGCGAGCGCCACCGGCAGGGCAGGGGGCCCGATCAGGCGTCCGAGACCTTGAACCGGTTGAGCAGGGCCTGAAGCTCGTCCTTCGTCTCGTAGCGGATGCGGATCTCGCCCGAATCGGCGTCCTTCGGCTTGTAGGAGACCGGGACGCCGAGCGCCCGGTGGATCCGCAACTCCAGA
>NZ_BACT01000998.1:0-1391 GCF_000333255.1 Methylobacterium sp. B1
ATCCCCTTACCGCTGATGCAGATCGCCATCGGCGCGTTACTCGCCTTACCGACCTTCGGTTTGCACGTTGAGTTCGACCCGGAACTCTTCCTCGTGCTGTTCATTCCGCCGCTGCTCTTTGCCGACGGCTGGAAAACGCCGACGCGCGAATTCCTTGAGCACGGGCGCGAGATATTTGGTCTTGCGCTGGCGCTGGTGCTGGTCACCGTGGTGGGTATCGGCTTCTTAATTTACTGGATGGTGCCAGGTATTCCGCTGGTGCCCGCCTTTGCGCTGGCCGCGGTGCTGTCGCCAACCGATGCGGTGGCGCTCTCCGGCATCGTCGGGGAAGGGCGCATCCCGAAAAAGATCATGGGCATCCTGCAGGGTGAGGCGCTGATGAATGACGCCTCCGGCCTGGTGTCGCTGAAGTTCGCGGTCGCCGTGGCGATGGGCACGATGGTCTTTACCGTCGGCGGTGCCACGGTCGAGTTCTTCAAAGTGGCGATTGGCGGCCTGCTGGCCGGTTTCGCCGTCAGCTGGCTCTATGGCCGTTCGCTGCGTTTCCTCAGCCGCTGGGGCGGGGACGAACCGGCTACGCAAATCGTGCTGCTGTTCCTGCTGCCGTTCGCCTCTTACCTGATTGCCGAGCATATCGGCTTCTCCGGCATTCTTGCCGCCGTCGCTGCCGGGATGACCATCACCCGCTCTGGCGTGATGCGCAGCGCGCCGCTGGCGATGCGCCTGCGCGCAAACAGCACCTGGTCGATGCTGGAGTTTGTCTTTAACGGCATGGTGTTCCTGCTGTTGGGCCTGCAACTGCCGGGCATTCTGGAGTCCTCGCTGGTGGCGGCAGAAGCCGATCCGAACGTTGAAACCTGGATGCTGTTTACCGATATCCTGCTGATTTACGCCGCGCTGATGCTGGTGCGTTTTGGCTGGCTGTGGGTGATGAAGAACTTCAGCCGTCGCTTCCTGACCAACAAGCCGATGGAGTTTGGCGCATGGAGCACCCGCGAGCTGCTGATTGCCACCTTTGCCGGTGTACGCGGGGCGATTACCCTCGCCGGTGTGCTCTCGATTCCGCTCCTGCTGCCGACCGGCGATGTCTTCCCGGCGCGCTATGAGCTGGTGTTCCTCGCCGCCGGGGTGATCCTCTTTTCACTCTTTGTCGGCGTGATTGCCCTGCCAATGCTGTTGCAGCGCATCGAAGTGCGTGACCACGCCCAGCAGCAGAAAGAGGAGCGCATGGCGCGCGCGGCGACCGCCGATGTGGCGATTGTGGCGATCCAGAAGATGGAGGAGCGCCTGGCAGCGGATACCGAAGAGAATATCGATACCCAGCTGCTGACGGAGGTGAGCTCGCGGGTGATTGGTAACCTGCGCCGCCGCGCCGATGGTCGCAATGATGC
>NZ_BACT01000997.1:0-9287 GCF_000333255.1 Methylobacterium sp. B1
GCGTGGGCGGGACGCCCGCATCGGCCACCAGCACGGCGAACTCGTCGCCGCCGAGGCGCGCCACCATGTCCTCGGCCCGCAGTACCGCGCGGATGCGATGGGCCACCGCCCGGAGCAGGAAATCCCCGGCCGCGTGGCCGAGGCTGTCGTTGACGGCCTTGAAGCGGTCGAGGTCGAGGCACAGCACCGCGCAGGCGCCGCCGTGGAGATGCAGGTCGGCGAGCCGGATCTCCAGCCGCTCGTAGAACAGCGCGCGGTTGGGCAGGTCGGTGAGGCCGTCGTGGCGCGCCATGTGGGCCACCTGCCCCTCGGCCGCCTTGCGGGCGCTGATGTCGATCTGCGTGCCGATGAAGCGCAGGGCACGGCCATCCGCGGCGCGGGCCACGACCTTGCCGCGGGTCATCATCCAGGCCCAAGTGCCGTCCTTGCGCCGCATGCGGTGCTCACACGCGAAGGTCGGCGCCCGCCCGCTCAGATGCTCGATCAGGGCCCGCTCGGCCGCGCCCGCATCCTCCGGGTGGAGCAGGGCCCGCCACGTCTGTGCGTGGCTCGCCAGCTCGCCGGGCTCGTAGCCCAGCACCCCCCACCAGCGATCCGAGGACCACGCCTCCCCGGTCGTGAGATCGCAGTCCCAGAGCCCGTCACTGCCCGCGTCCTGCGCCAGGGCGAGGCGCGTCTCGCTGACCTGCAGCGTCTCCTCGGCCCGCTTGCGCGCGGTGATGTCCGTGAAGGTCCGCACCGCCCCGCCATCGGGCAGCGGCACGGTGCGGATCTCCAGCACGGTGCCGTTCGGGCGCTCGCGCTCGTAGGTGTGGGCGCGGCGCTCCAGCCCGCGCGCGGCCACCCAGCGCCGCAGGGTCTCGCACGCCGCGCCGAACTCCCCCTGCGCGATCTGATATTGCCGGACGGCCTCGAAGGTCGGGCGGGTCCGCATCAGCGCCGGCGGCAAATCGAGCAGCGTGAGGGCGCGGGCATTGCAGACCTGAACGACGCCGGCGGCGTCGATCATCATGAGACCCTGGTCCATCGTGTCGAGGACGGTGTCCAGAAGCTTCGCCTTCTCCCGCAGCGCGCCCATCCCACTGTTCATGTTCCGGGGATCCCACTCGTCCGCCTGCGCGAACGTACTGCTGGACGGTGCACGCTCCCACCAGGCGGGACTTTAGCAACGGGGAGCTTTCCGGATTCTTTCCGGAAGACCTGATTTCAATTGCTGCGTGTAATCCCGGAGGCGGATGGAGCACGGTTCCGCGGGCGTCCGGCGCGCCGCATCGGCCCTTGCCGGGCCGCCCGCGGAGCTTTCCGATACGCGGACCGCAGGCGGACCACAGGCGGACCCGGGCTGAAGGTGGTCAGGGATCACGGCCGGATCCTGACTTTCGCGGCCCCCGGGATGTCGTCGGCACCACAGGCCGGCGCGGCCGGACGCTCACTCGCCTTCGTCCCGGACGAGGGAGATGCAGGCCCGCACCATCTCTTCGAGCCTGAGTTCCTTCGTGTCACCGATATTGGCGGTCTCTTCCAGACACCGCATGAAATACGCTTCGTCGAGTTTGGGCGACAGCGTGTGGAAGGCCCGGCCCATCCGGCTGGAAAAATCGATCTTGTCGGTCATGCTCGCCCGCGGCCACAGCGAGGCCTTGTCGTCCATGGTCAGGCGGGCGGCATCCGCCGGCAAGGTCCCGCAGGTCAGAGCAATTAAGACGATTATAAGCTTGGTCTGCATTGTAAATCCCCGATCCTGCGGCATAACCCTGCGTGACTCTGCGCAGCGGTGACGGTGGACGGACGCGCTGCTCTTCGAACAGGATGAGAGAAGCCATGCGCGTGGTCCGTCTGTCCGGTCTGGTCTCGGCCGGCCTCCTTCTGAGCCTGCTGACGGCCCAGGCGCAGACCCAGACCCAGACTCAGGACCCATCGGCCGGCGACCCGCGGCGCAACCAGGCGGCGAAGCTCGCCGGGCTCGCCGGATTCGTGAACCTCGAATGCCCCGGCCTGCGGAGCGATCCCGCGCGCCTCAAGCAGACCGTCGAGGCCCTGGGCGTCGATGCCGCCAGCCTGGAGACCGGCGACCTGCACCTGATCGCGACCCGGTACATCGCGGCCTACCAGAAGGACGTGGCGGCGAATTGCCGGAAGGCCGAGGCGACGTTCGGGCCGCAGGGATCGATCATTCCCGGCCTGATCGTGCCGCGGTAGCCCCGGCCCGCTGTCGGCGGCGCTGTCGGCTGCCCGCCTCACACCGGCCGCCCGTCCCGCGACAGGGCGATGCGGAGGAGGTCGGCGAGGCTGCCGGCGCCGAGCTTCTGCTTCATGCCCGAGACGATGGCCGACACGCTTCGGTGGCTCATCGACAGGCTGTCGGCGATCGCCTCGTTGGACTTGCCCGCCCCCAGCAGCGACAGGACCTGAACCTCCCGCGCGGTCAGGCGCGCGAGGGGCGAGTCCAGCAGACCGGCATTCAGCATGGCGATCTTGGTCGCGACCTCGTGCGGCAGGTAGCTGTGCCCGGCCGAGACGGCCGCCAGCGCCTCGTGGAAGCGCGTCACCGCCGTGTCCTTCAGGACGAAGCCATGCGCCCCGCCCTCGATGGCGCGGGCGACGATCACCGGGTCGTCGTGCATGCTGAAGGCGAGGATACGGGTCGCCGGCTCCAGGGCCCGCACCCGGCGGATCAGCGACAGGCCGGAGAGGCCCTGGTCGCGGAAGCCGAGGTCGGTCACCACCAGCCCGGGACGGTGGCGGTGGAACGTGCGGTATCCCGACACCACGTCGGCGGCCTCGTGGACCGCCCGGACGCCGGCATCCTCCGCGAGGTGGCGGAAGCCGCGCCGCACCACCGGGTGGTCGTCGACGATCAGCACCGCGTCGAGGATGGCCGCACCGTCCCCCCCCGCCGGCCAATCGGCCGAGGCCCGGGCGGCGCTCACGGCGTGCCCTCGAGGACCGGATGCGGGGCGGCGAGGCGCGCCAGCGCGGCCGCATGGTCGGCCCCCTGCATCCGCGCGTTGTAATAGTGCTGGCACATCTCGCCGTAGAGGCTCTTGCGGCGCCCGCGTTCGGCCGCGATCCCGCCGAGCCCGTCGAGGATCGCGCCGTAGCCCTCGCCGATGCCGGCCTCGGCCAGCATCTGGCCGAGCTGGACGGTGCGGTTGGCGATCATGCGCGGATCCTCGATGAAGCCGTCGCGGGCCCGGGCCAGCGCCGCCGCCATCGCGCGCACACGGGGCTCGTCGGCCGGCAGGGCCTTGCCGGCCTCCCGGCCCGCGAGCCAGCGGCCCGGGTCGGTCCCGTCGGTCGGCGCGAGCCAGGCCGGCAGGGTGCCCTCGGCGGTGGTGGCGACCACCGCGCCCGCGGCGTCGCCGCGCTCGTCCGAGTCCCGGTTGCAGGCGCCGAGGGCCAGCAGGACCAGGCCGGACGCGATCCGGATGCGGCAGGCCCGTCTCATCGCGCGGGCTCCCCCGGCGCCAGGACCGTGCGCGGGCCCTCCGCCACCTTGATGCGCGCCGTCTCGCGCCACGTGGCGAGATCGATCACCGAGACATCGTCCGAGAACCAGTTCGCCACGTAGGCCCGCGGACCGACCACCGCGATGCCCTCGGGATAGGGCCCCACCGCCACGGTGGCGACGATCTCGAGCCGGGCCGCATCGATCACCGTCACGGCGGCGGCATGCTGGTTGGTGACCAGGATCCGGCTGCCGTCGCCGGTGACCGCGACGCCGTAGGGCATCCGGCCGGCCGGAACCGTGGCACGGGCCCGCAACGTCGCCGTGTCGATCACCGTGAGGTCGCCGCTGCGCACGTTGGCGACGTAGAGGCTGGCCTCGTCCGGCGCGAGCGCCAGGGCGAAGGGCGCCTCGCCGGTCGGGACGACGGCCACGCGGGTCATCGTCCCCG
Source organism: Methylobacterium sp. B1 (assembly GCF_000333255.1). Classification (NCBI taxonomy): domain Bacteria; kingdom Pseudomonadati; phylum Pseudomonadota; class Alphaproteobacteria; order Hyphomicrobiales; family Methylobacteriaceae; genus Methylobacterium; species Methylobacterium sp. B1. Next base: position 3,900 of record NZ_BACT01000997.1, read on the forward strand.
TGTCGATCACGCTGACCTGACGGCTCTCGCGGTCGGCGACGTAGAGCCGCCCGCGCCGGTCGAGGACGAGATGGGCCGGTTCGTGCCCCACCGCCGCGGTGCCCTCGACGGCGCCGGTCGCCGCGGAGATCCGCAGCACGCGGTCGCCCGACCAGTCGCCGACGAACAGGTGCGCGCCGTCGGGGCTCGCCGCGAGGCCGAAGGCCTGGCCGGGGACGGGCAGGCGGCGGGGCGGCTTGCCGGGCTCGACGACGGTCACGGCGCGCCCGTCCGGGTGGGTGAGATAGAGGCGGCCGGCCCGGTCGGTGGCCGCCGCCACCGGCGCCGGCCCGAGCGGGATCCGCCCGGCCACGGTCCCGGCCTCGATCCGCGCCAGCTCGGCCCCCTGCTGGCTGACGACCCAGACCGGGTCGGCGGAGGCGGACGCGCCACCGGTCCCGGTGGCGGCCGCGAGCGCGAGCGTCGCGATCAGCCGGAGGTGGCGCATGCGGGGCCTCAATGGGTCGTCCGGCCCTCGACGGCCGCCTTCAGCCCCTTGAGCCCGTCCGCGAAGTAGCGGTTCATCGCCGTTCGCCCGGCCTCGTCGCTGAGGTTCTCCGGCGGCTCGTTGCCGGTGTCGCCCCGGTAGAAGCGGCCGATCCACGACACCTTGGAGCCGGTCCCGTCCGGGGTCACCGTGAGGGTCGCCGAGTAGGAGGAGACCGGGAGCGCCTTCAGGTCCGGGTCGGACATCCGGTACGAGTAGGTCCGGCCGTCGGCCAGCCACTCGTCCAGCCCCTCGACCAGGGTGCCGCCGGCCTTGAGGGTCACCCGGCGGGTCGTGCCCTCGACATTGCCGCCGCTGGCCTCGGCCTTGGCCACGTCGGGGTGCCAGCGCCCGATGCCGCCGAAATCGCCCACCACCTTCCAGACCGCGTCCGGGGGCGCCTGGATGGTGATCGACTGGTCGATCTTCTGCGGCGTCGGCCCGTGGGCCAGCGCCGCGCCGGCGAGGCCGACGACGGCAAGGCCCGCGGCGACGGCCAGGACGAGGGCGAGGGGCATCCGCATGGTCAGGTCCTGATCGGTCCGGTTGGAACGAGGGTTTGAACAGGGTGGGCCGCGCGCCCGCGGCGCGCGCGCTGGACGAGGGCGAGGGGGTTCGCCAGGAGGGCCAGGAGCGTCAGCCCCAGGGACGCCGCCAGGAGGGCGGGGCGCGGGTCGAGGCGGCCGGGCAGCGGGCGCGGCGTCGCCGCGGCGCGCAGGGGGGCGGCCAGGCCGCCCGGCCCGTCGAGATGGGCGTAGCCGAGGCCGGTCTCGGCGGCGAGGCGCTTCAGATAGGGTTCGCGGACCGCGGAGAGGTGCTCGCTGCCATGGGCCGCCTGGGCGCCGAAGGGGGCGTTGCGCGGATTGTAGCCCTCGCGCGATTCCGCGTCGGCCGGGGGCGGCCCGGAGCGGTTCTCCTGCTGGACGTCGCTCTCGCCCAGGAAGCCCGCCGGCCGGCCGCGATCGTCGAAGCGCGGGATCGGCGACAGGCCGTAGCCGCCCGCGCCGACGATCAGCCCGCGCACCGCGCCGGGCTTGCCGTCGAAGGTCGGGCCGCCGGAGGCCGGCAGGGGCGGCGTCTCCTGGCCGTCAGTGAGGAACAGGAGGTCGGCGTCGATCTCCCCCGCCATGGCGATCGACCGGAACAGGCCGGCCGCGATGCGGCTGTCCCCCTCCCAGGCCATGCGCGGATCGAGGGCCGCGATGGCGCCGTCCAGCGGCGCGAAATCGGCGCAGACCTCGACCGGCGTGAACAGCAGGAACGGCCGCCGGTCGGTGAACAGGCCGAGCGCCACCCGCGAGCCGCAGGGGAGGTCGGGCAGCATCGCCCGCAGAGCCGCCTTGACGGTCTCGAGCCGGCTCACGGATCCCGCGGCGGCGGGATAGTCGCGCACCGCCATGCTGCCGGTGATGTCGACCACCGCCAGCACCGACACGCCGGTGCGGGTGAACGGGATCGGCGGAGCGACGAGGGCTGCCAGCGCCAGCACCAGGGCGGCCGCCAGGATGCGGAACCGCCCGTCGCGCAGGTTGCTGGCGACGAAGGGGGGCAGGACGGAGGGCCGAACGGGGGGCAGGACGCGCCGCGGTCTCACGGGCCGCCCCGCGGCTGGCCGGGGATGTCGGTCCAGATCTTCTTCGGTTCGGCGCGCAGCTCGTCCCCGGTCTTGCGGTCGAATTCCGGGTAGTCGCGCACGAGGCGCGAGGCGACGTCGAGATTGTACTTGGCGTCCCAGAATTCGGGCCGGGCCTGGAGGGCGCGGCGGTAATCCTGCCGCGCCAGCGTCACCTGGGGCGCGGCCTTGTCGAGATCGCCGCGGCCGATCAGCACGAAGGCCTGCCGCATCCGCGCGTTGCCGATCACGTACCGCGCCCGGGCCGCCTCCCGCACCGCGCCGGCGCGGTCGAGGGCGTCGAGGAGGGGCTCGGTCTCGCCGAGACGGTCCCGGGCGGCGAGGAAGCCGATCCGCGCCATCAGGAGGGCCGGCCGCGCATCCGGGTCGACCGGCCGGTCGCGGCCCGCCTCCAGGGCGGCGATCCGGTCGTCGTCGCGCGCGGCGCTCCAGCCCGAGACGGCGAACCACAGGGCGGCGGCCGCGAGGACCAGCGGCAGGGCGACCAGCAGGGCCGGCCGGACCCGGCGCCAGGCCGCGGCCACGCCGAGGCGGGGAAGGGCGGCGCGGCGGCGCGGGGCCGGGCCGTCGAGGAGGGCGCCGGAGCTCATGCCGCCCTCCGCGGCGCCGCGCCCGCGGCTTCCGTCGCCGTCTCCGCCTCCGCCTCCGCCGGCGCATTCGCGAGGTCCGCCTCCACGAGCTTGGCGAGGACGAGCACGGCGAGGCCCAGCGCGGCGAGCGCGGCGGCGAGCCCGGTCAGGTCCCGGCGCGGGCGCTCCTCGACATAGGGGATCGGGTCCCGCTCCAGGGCCTCGATCTGCCGGATCGCGGCTTCCACCGCCGCGGCGCCCTCGGCCTCGAAGGCGCGGTAGGGCACGCCGAGGCTCTTGAAGAACAGGTCGAGGTGCCGCTCCGGCGCGGCCTGGGGCGTGTCCTCGCCGGCCGGCCGGTCGGCGATGCCGGGCGAGCCCTTGGTGCGCAGGAACAGCCAGTACAGGTTCGGCCGGATCCGCGCGACGGCGGCACGCAGCTGGTCCTGGATGCGCGGGTCGATCACCGCGGCGCCGTCGGACACGAGCAGGAGCACCCGCGAGGCGCCGACATGGACACCGAACTGCGACAGGGCCATGCCGAGGCCGCGGCCGATATTGGTGTAGTCGAGGCCGGGCCGGTCGATGGCGGCGATCGCCGCCCGCACGGCGTCGTGGCGGTCGGTCATCGGCATGACCAGCATCGGCGCGGTGGAGAAGGCCGTCACGGCGAACAGGTCGTGCCCCCGCGCGCCGACGAAATCCGCCAGGAGGCGCCGGGAGGCGGCGGCCTTCGATTCCTCGGCGCCGGAGGGCTGCCGGCCCGCGAAGGTCTCGTTCATGCTGCCCGAGCGGTCGATCAGCAGCGACACCTGCGCGCCGATGCCGAGGCGCTCGATCCGCGCCCCCGTCCGGTAGGGGCCCGCCAGGGCCACGATCAGGCCGGCGATGGCCAGGATGCCGGCGAGCGTCAGCGCCCGGCCGAGCCAGGCCGAGAGGGGATCGGCCGGGGCGGCGGCGACCGCCGGCACGGAGGTCCGGCGCAGGGCCGAGCGGGCCAGCGGCAGCAGCGCCAGCGGCAGCAGCCACAGGATCCAGGGTTCGGTCGCGCCAAGGCGGGCGAGGAGATCGGTCACGGCGTCACGCGCTCCGCTCCGCCGCCGCGAGGCGGGTCAGGAGCATCTCGGCCTCGGCGAGGGGCCAGGCCGCGCGCGCGGCGGGCAGGTGGCCGCCGAAGAAGGCGAGGCGCGAGGCCTCGAAGAAGCGCGCGAGCCCCTCCGCCTGCCCCCGAAACGCCCCGTGGCGCGCGAGGACGTCCCCGAGATCGTCGGCCAGCACCCGCCGGCCGGCGGTCTGGTCGAGCCCCCGATGCAGGGCCAGCAGCGCCGCCCGGTAGGCCTGATCGGGCTCGGCCCCCGCCCGCTGCCGCCGGAGCACCCGCAGGGCCGTCGCGAAGGGACGGCCGCGCCGTGTCCGGAACGGCCCCCAGGCGCGGTCATGCGCCAGCGCGAGCGCCGCGAGGCCGGCCAGGGCCCCGAGGCCCGCCGCCGCCGCCACATCCGGCCCGGGATCGATCCGCCCGCCGCGACCGTCCGGGCGCAGGTACTCGGCCGGATCCTCGCGCCGCTGCGGCTGCACCTCGCGCAGGGGGGAGACGCCGAGGCTCCAGCCCGGCACCTGGACGGCGGCGGTGGTCAGGCCGGTCGCCGCCTCGCTCGCCAGCGTCAGGGGGAAGCCCGGCACCTCCAGGGTGCGGGCGTCGAGGGCGGCATAGAAGCTCTGGTAGGTGAGGCGCAAGCGCACCCGCCGGGCGCCGGCCACCGTAACGTCGTCGACCGCGACGGCGCGCAGGTCGAGCCAGTAGGTCACCGGACCGGGCTGGGGCAGGGTCGCGCGCTGCAGCCGGAAATCGGGATCGGCCAGGATCTCCACCTGCGCCTCGACGAGGTCGCCCAGGAAGATTCCGAAGGGCCGCGGGCTGCGCACCTCGACGGAGCGCACCTGCGCGGCCGCCGGGCCGGCCGTCAGGGCGAGGGGCGCGGCGAGGAGGCCGGCCAGCAGGAGGGCGGGAACGCGCGCGCCCATGCTCAGGTCGTCATCAGGTGGCGGGTGAGCGCCTGGGCGTCGAAGCGCCCGGCGAGCTGGAAGACCCGGCGGGCGAAGGGCGCGGCGGCGCGCTCCAGGGCGGCGATCCGGTCTCGCTCCCGGGCGATCCAGGCCCGGCGCAGGCTCGGGCGCAGCAGGACCACGCGGCGGCCGCCGCCCTCCAGATCGTCGAGTTCGACGAGGCCGAAGGCCGGCAGCGCCTCCGCCTCGGCAGGGTCGGCGAGCAGGATCGGCACCGTGTCGTGCGGCGCCAGCGCGGCGAAGACCTGGGCGATCAGGGCCTCGGGCCAGCGGAAGTCGGAGGCGAGGAAGACGAGCTTCGGCCGCCCGGCGAGCCGCCGCGCGGCCTCGAGCATGCCGGCGCAGCCGCGACCCGCGCGGGGCGCGCCCGCGACCCGCTCGGCGGCGGCGACGGCCGCGCCCCGGTGGCGGGTGGCGGGCAGGGTGAGGTCGTCGCGCAAGGTCTCGTCGCAGCCGATCAGGCCGAACCCGTCGCTGATCCGGGTCGCCGAGACGGCCAGCGCCCGGCAGAGATCGCCCGTGAGCCGCGTCCGGTCCGCCGTGCCGCGGAAGCCCATGGAGGCCGAGAGATCGACCAGAACCCAGGTCTCGAC
>NZ_BACT01000996.1:0-1664 GCF_000333255.1 Methylobacterium sp. B1
CGGACTTTCACGGCCTCAACCGCGGAGCGCTGTGAACCAGGGCCGGGCGACCTCGGAGCGGGTGGCGCGCCTCGGATGGCTTCGCTGCGCGCGTGAAACCTGGACGCCGGCGTCGTCCGAGCGCTTCACGCGGAATCCGTATCGGACCGCCCGCCGCGCGTGCGGCGCGGGGCATCGACAGCCTGCGGCCCCCAGGTCCGCAGCCGATTCTCCGTCGGTCGGAGCCGGGGGATCAGCCGATCGCCCAGAAGAGCGGCAGGGCGCCCGCCAGGAACAGCGCGGAGGAGATGAGCACGGCGACGCGCTCGCGATGACGGAGGAGGAGGGCGTGGGGCTGGGCGAACATGCGATGAGGGCGCTGGGTGAGCCGGATCGGCGGTGCGCGGTCATGCTGGCCTGCGAACCTTGACGGATCGGGGGCAGGTCACGTCATCCACAGGCGGTCGTCGTCGGGTGTCGCGGCCGCGCCACAGAGGCCGGCGCGGCGCCCGCGGTCCCGGCGGACCCCGGAACGCGTCGAGGCCGCAGGGCGGCTATCGCCGCCGTGAGACGCCGGCCGATCGGGCGGCCCGATCCGGCCCCGCATCGACCGTCCGGGCTCCGGGCCGTCGTCGATCCGCAGCGTGCCTCAGGCGACGGCCGCGTCCGGGCGGCCCGGTGCCACGAAGCCTTCGCGCGCACCGATCTGCTCGGCGAAATGCTCGATCGGCTGCGGCTTGCTGATCAGATAGCCCTGGGCCTCGTCGCACGCCTCCGCGGCCAGGAAGCGCATCTGCGCATCCGTCTCGACGCCCTCGGCCACGACGCTCATCCCCAGGCTGCGGCCGAGCCCCAGGACCGCGCGCACGATCACCGCGGCCTGCGCGCTGACCTCGACATGGCCCACGAACGACCGGTCGATCTTGATCTTGTCGAAGGGGAACGCCTGCAGCGTCGCCAGCGACGAGTAGCCCGTCCCGAAATCATCCATCGCGATGGAGATGCCGAAGGCCTTCAGCCGACGCAGGATGCCGAGCGCCCGCGCCATGTCGTTGATGATCAGGGTCTCGGTGATCTCGAGTTCGAGCCGCGTCGGCGCCAGGCCCGTCTCGGTGAGGATGGCCAGGATGCGCTCGGGCAGATCCGCCTGCTGGAACTGGCGCGGGGACAGGTTCACCGCCACCTTCAGCGGACGGGACCACCGCGCCGCCTCCCGGGAGGCGGCGCGCAGCACCCACTCCCCCAGCAGCAGGATCAGGTCGCTCTCCTCCGCCAGCGGGATGAAGGCATTCGGCGGCACCAGCCCGCGGGTCGGATGCTCCCAGCGCACCAGCGCCTCGAACCCGAGGAGCCGACCGGTGGCGGTGCTCACCTGCGGCTGGTAGTGCAAGATGAGTTCGTCGCCCTCGATCGCCTGGCGCAGATCCCGTTCCAGGTCGCGCCGGGCCGCCTCGGCCTCGTCCATCGTGGGCTCGAACACCCGATGGGTGTTCCCGCCCTCCGCCTTCGCCCGGCAGAGGGCGAGATCGGCGCGCCGGAACAGCGTCTCGCTATCGGGACCGTGGCCGGGCGCCTGCGCGATGCCGACGCTCAGGCCCACCTTCAGCCGCTGCTTGCCGAAGCGGATCGGCGCCTGCACCGCCGCGATGAGGCGCGCCGCCAGGGTCTCGGCGTGGGCGGGATCG
>NZ_BACT01000995.1:0-5203 GCF_000333255.1 Methylobacterium sp. B1
CGGGCGGACACCTCCAGCTCCCGGGCGATCTCGGCGGCGGTCACCGGGCGCGGCGCACGCCGCAGGATCTGGATGATCTGAAACAGCCTGTCGGCGCGGCGCATCACTCGACTCCTGCTGACAGGATGCTGTCAGCAGGGTGGTCCTACAAGCCTCCCGTCGCGGCCATCCCGCCCGCCGTGACGAAGGAACCGCGCCATGATCACCCTGTATCACGCCCCGCAATCGCGATCCTCACGCATGATCTGGCTGCTGGAGGAGCTGGGCGTTCCCTACGCCATCGAGCCGGTCTCGATCTTCCGGCCGATGACGGGGGAGGGCGTGCCGGATGCCGCCAACCCGCATCCCGACAAACGCGTCCCGGCCCTCCTGCACAACGGCGTGCTGGTCGCGGAGTCCCTGGCCATCGTGCTCCATCTGGCGGAGCACTTCCCCGAAGCGGGGCTGGCGCCGGCGATCGGCGACCCCGATCGCGGCGCATACCTGACTTGGCTGGCTTGGTACGTGGCAGAGTTCGAGCCTGCCCTGTTCGCCGGCATGGCGGGCGAGCTCCCGGGATCGCCGCAGAAGCGCCGCGCCCACGAGGCGGTGGTCCGCCGCCTCGAAACCGCCCTGGCGCGCGGCCCCTACGCGATGGGTGAGAGGTTTTCCGGCGCCGACATCCTCATCGCCAGCGCGCTGGGTTTCGGCCGCGCCGCGTTCCCGGCCAGCGAGGCCTTCGAGGCCTATCTGGAGCGCTGCCGGGCGCGACCGGCCGCCCTCCGCGGTGCGGCGAGGGACGGTGCCTCCGGTCTTCAGCAGGGTGCCTAGGGCGCCTTCCGCCGAAGCGGATGCCGGTTCTGTGGAGGGGCCGGCGCCAGAAGGACGGACCGAGCCCGCACCGCGCCGGCGTGCAGCGCGGTGCGGGCTCCGCCGGCCATCGCCGCGCAGACGATGTGCGGGGCGCCCTCCACCGCGGGTGTTTCAGGACACGCCGGACCTGAATGCTTGAGCTTACATCAGGATCACACCGCGAACGCCGCCGCACATCTGATGGAGATGACGATGACCTGGACGAACCGCATCACGATCGCCGCCACCCTGATCGCGGGCGCGATCGCGCTGGTCACCTACGCGCAGGCTCTGAGCCTTCCCGCGCATTTCGCGTAGGACGGACCGGCGGGACGGCCGACCGCCGCATCCCGTCCCGCGCCGGGGCACGCTCAGCCGTGTCGCTGAACCTGCGCCGAACGGTTCCGCAATGCAACGTGACGCATCGCACCGCACGCGCCCGGCCGATCCGGCATCATCGTTGCAGTTGGTTTTCCCGGGCCTCCGAAGGCCCGCCGCGTGATGAAAGGAGTGCACGACATGGTTCTGAAGGGCTTTTCCTACGCGATGATCGGCGCTTTCCTGGGCGGCCTCGCGATGACGGTGACCGGCTCGGCCGGCGTCCTGATGGGCTTCTGAGCGACGGAGACTGGCAGCCCGCGAGGCTGCCCTGGCGACGGTCTTCGCGGGCGGCGGGGTTCTTGCCCCGCCGTCGTCGCGTTCGGGGACCGGGCAGATCGCGGCACCGCCGCGCACGCAGCCAACTTCCAGTCGCCGGCCGGCCCAGCGGGATCCGGCAGGCGCATGACGGCCGGGCGCAGTGCACCGCTCCCAATCGACGGTAAAGCGAACCGGAATCCCGCCGGCATGCGGGATCAGGCCCGACAGTCCCTGACCGTGCGAAGCGGATTGTCGGTTCGAGACCGCCGGAGTCGGCACGCCGCCGGCCGCCTCGGCCGGTCTCCCGAGGCTCGGGCCGGCCGCTGGAGCCGAGTCCGAGCATCAGGCCGGTCACGTCCCTCGGTGGGATCGCTCGGATCGATCCTTCCGCGACGATGCGGCCTCCGTTGATCTTCGGGCGTAAGGCGGGCCGGTCCGCAACCGGCCCGGCGCTGTCCGTCAGGCCGCCTCCCTCCGGGTCACGACCAGGGCCCAGATCGTCGCCGGGATCCATCCGATGATCGTCAGGTGGAGGATGATGCAGAGGATACCCTGAAGCACCTTTCCGCGCAGGAACATGGCGAGCCATGGCGCGAGAAAGCAGATGAGGATCATGATCATGAGGGTGACGTGTCTCCGGGTTCGTGAGCGAACACGGAAAGCGCCGGCTGGTTCCTGGGGGCCGGGCCTCCGCCGCGACACGCATCGGATCGAGGTCCCGGATCGAGATCCCGGATCGAGGCTCCGGGGCGCAGGGCGGATGCCGGTTCGGCGCCGGAGGGCTTGTGAGAACGCGCATCCGACGCCGTGCCGGTTCGCCCGGGGCCGGGTGCGGCTCTAGGCGCCGAGCCGCGCCCTGAGGCGCGAAGCCCGGCCGGATCCGTCGATGCACTCGATGCCGCCGCCGGCGTTGAGCGTGTGGAGACAGCTGCCGGGCCAAGCCGGCCCGGGCTCGATCCGGCCGAGGACGGTCTGGGCGAACCCGTCTTGGTCCAGCCGGTCGATCCGCGCCAGCGACAGGGCGCGGCCGTAACCGTGGGCGCAATCCTGAACCGGACGGATCAGGCGCCCGCCGCGCGCGACGATCCGGCCCGCGGGCCGCGCGAACGAGGGGTCGACCAGAACGGGATTGGCCGGATGCGGCACATACGGTCCCCGGAAGTCGGGGGCCGACCAGAGATACAGCGCGTCGTGGTGGCACCCCGATCCCGCCGGGGCGCCGGGGGGGGCGTCGCGCACGGTGGCGAAGAGCCACCAGCGGCCGTCCTGTTCGAGGAGCGTCGCGTCGCTCGCGACCACGCCGGAGAGGAGCGTCGCTTCCTTCACCCAGCCGCCGGGGTAGCGTGTCGCCCGGTAGAGATCGACCGTGCCCGCCGCGGAACTCTCCGGCACCATCCAGACGGCGCCCGCCCGCGCGAACACGAACGGGTAGGAGAGGTGATACGGCTCCTCCAGCACGGGGATGGGCGCCCCTACGGGACCGTCCGGCCCGAAGCGGACGGCCGAGATGATCGCCTTGCCGGTCGCGTGCGGGAATTCCTCGACGAAGACGTGGGTCGTCCCATCGGCGGCGAGCGGGAACGGGTCGGCGTAGAAGCGACGGCCGTCGTCGGGCAGGATCTGCCATCCCCCCTCGGGATGGCGCCCCAGGTCGATGAGATCCGGCCCGCGCAGAACCCGCCATCCGGTGCGCCAGTGCGGCGCGTGATAGCACAGCCTGTACAGGCGGCCGACGAGACTGCGGGCCAGCAGCCGCGCCGGTCGGGACGCCCGGATCCGCGCCGGGCGCGCGGGCCCGGCGGCCGCCGGGGCCGGGGTCTCAGCCGCGGCGCGGCCCGCCAATCGGTCCCGCAGCGCGGCGGCGACCAGCGTGGTCGTGCGCACCAGCGCGTCCTCGAACGACAGCGCGATGGAGCCCCGGTAGTCCGATCCGAGGCGTCCCGAGACCAGGACGGTGTCGCCTTCCAGCAGGTCGAGGCGCGGCACGCGGCCGGCGAGCAGGCTCCCGAGCAGGCCGATCTCGCCGAAGCCGCCATCGTAAGCCACCCGCCAGACCGGGCAGCGGGCGACCGCATCGCCACACAGGTCGAGCAAGAGGTCCGGGGCCGCGGGATCGGTCCAGGCGGCCAAGTCCGCCGGCGGCACAGGCGCCGACCCGTTCGGGGCCACCCGGAAGATCAGGGATTCCAGCCGGAACAGGAGGTCGGCCTGGACCGGCCAACCGTCCGGGCCGGGTGCGGCCTCGACACTGACGGCTTCGATGCCGGGCAGGCCCGAGAGTCGCGTCAGCAGCGCGACGTGCCAGCGGCGCGGGTTCGCGCCGTCGAGGCGAACTCTCACATGCATGGCAGCCGGGTTCCTATCGATGGGTCGCTCGAGACAATGACTGTCGATCCCGTCTATTTTCCCGCTGGTAACGGGAGTGATAACTTTGGGCGGCCCATAGGATTTACCGTCGATCGGCTTCCGGACAGCGGCGAGGGTGCCGAAAGCCGATCATCCGCGCGGCGCGCGATTGCCGGCGACTGGCTCGGCGGCCCGGTCCGGAATCCCGCGGGATCGATCTCGAGTGTCAGGCCCGGCCCAGGCGGCGCCCTCCCCCCACGAGGCCGGCCGGTCGCGCAGGGGCACCTGTGGCTCGACAGCCACAGGTGCGGGCATAGGCACAGTGCGATGCAACCAAAACGCCTTCACATTGTTCTCGCGCGCGCTCGCGGTATGAGCGATGTATTTCGGCACCTCGGCGAATCTTGAGGGATGATTTACTATGGCATTGCCCGCCATCGACGGGCGGTGTGTCCGTAAAACTACAGCCATTTTCGTCGATGATCGGTAGCCATACGTCCAGATCGAAATTTGGACCTTACCTGATGACCAAGCTCCTGGCCTCGCTGGCTGCCTTCACCGCTCTGACCGCCGCCGCCTCGGCCGCCGACCTGCCGCGCCGCGCCGCCCCGCCGCCGGTCTTCACCCCCGTCCCGGTCTTCACCTGGACCGGCGCCTACTTCGGTATCAACGCCGGCTACGCTTTCGACGCCAGCGACCGCAACACCGGCAACACCTTCGCCGTGCCGTTCCCCTACGCCGCTCCCGGCACCGTCGCCTCCTTCCGCAACCGCAGCCAGGACGGTTTCTCCGGCGGTGGCCAGATCGGCTACAACTGGCAGCTGACCCCCGGCTCCGGCGTCGTGTTCGGTATCGAGGCGGACGCCCAGTACCTCGACTTCGGCCGTAACCGGAACAACGCCTTCGTCGCCGGCGCGCTGGCCCCCGGCTACTACGTCACCGACCCGCGCGGCCTCTCCAGCCTCGACTTCTTCGGCACCGTCCGCGGCCGCCTCGGCTACGCCTTCGACCGCACCCTCGTGTACGGCACCGGCGGCTTCGCCTACGGCTCCGGCAGCGCCGACCGCTCCTTCGGCGGCTACGCCGGCAACGACAGCTTCCGCACCGGCTGGGCCGTCGGCGGCGGCGTCGAGTACGCGCTCCCCACCGACTCCTTCCTGAACTTCTTCCGCTCCTCGGCCGTGACGCTCAAGGTCGAAGGCCTGTACGTCAACCTCGACCGCAACACCCGCAACCAGGGCGCGTTCGTCATCAACGCCGCCAACAACTTCCCCGTCGTCTACAGCGGCATCGGCCGCCGTTCCGACGAGTTCGCCGTCGTCCGCGCCGGCCTGGAACTACAAGTTCGGCTCCTACTAAAACCGCGCCGCGGCGGCCGGATCCCGAC
>NZ_BACT01000994.1:0-6572 GCF_000333255.1 Methylobacterium sp. B1
TGGCGGGGCTCGGACCGGCATTCATGCCGGTGCCGATCTGCCAGCGCTGGGCGGTGTTGAAGAACCGGGCCTGCTCGGCGAGGTTGCCGAGGAAGATGTGCGGCGGCGGCAGCAGCTTGGCATCGGCGATGCCGAGCGCCCAGAGCAGCTCCCAGAGGCCGGCGAAGCAGCCGACGGAGACCAGCATCCAGCCGATCCGGCGGAGCAGGGGGACGAGCCCGTCGGGCAGCGCGAGGCGCTGACCGAAGGGCACGCGCGGCCGGATGTGCGGGACGGCGGCGCGGGCGAGATCGACGGCCATCCGCTCAGGCCGACTTTAGCTTGAGCTTGCCGTAGAGATCCGGGTTCTCGGCGATGACCTGCTCCAGCAGGGTCCAGTCGATCGCGTCGCGGCCGGGCTTCTTCTTGATGTAGCCCATCTCGGCGACGGAATCGGTCCGGTCGAGGATGAACTGCGTCTGGTTGCGGGCGTCCACCACCGAGGGCTGCCGGCCCATGGCGAGCTGGGCGTTGCTCATCGAGGTCTTGTAGTAGGAGCCGACGAGCTTGTTCAGGGCGGCCTGGGGATCGCCCTCGGCCAGGGCCTGGGCCTTCATCATGCCCTTGATCAGCGCCTTCACGGCGGCCGGGTTCTTGGCGATCAGCTCATTGCGGACCGCCAGCACGCAGTCGGTGTAGCCCTTGCCGTAGATGTCGGTGCCGTCGGAGAGCTTCACGGCGCCCTTCACGTCGGTGAGGAGCGCGGTGCCGTAGGGCTCGATGGTCGAGATGATGTCCAGCGCCCCGGCGCGGGAACGCCTCCACGGCCTCCGGGGTCGAGCCCATGTAGCGGACCGTGATGTCCTTGAAGGCGACGCCGTTCTTCTTCAGCCAGTCGTAGGGCAGCACCTCCAGCGTATCGAGCTGGAAGGTGCCGAGCGTCTTGCCCTTGAGCTTCTCCGGGCTGTCGAGGCCGGGCTGGGCGACCAGCACGCAGCCCTCGATGCCGCCGCCGGCCACGATCTTCACGGGGGCCCCCGCGTCGTAGAGCGCCATGAAGCTCGTGTAGGGCATCACGCCGGCATCGACCTGCCCCATGCCGAGGAAGGTGACCTGATCCGAGAAGGTCGGCGTGTTGACGAAGTCGATGGTCAGGCCGTCATCCTTGGCGAGCTGCATCGCCTCGGCGAGGAAGAAGTTCAGGTTGCAGAAGCCGGTGCCGTGGGTCGCGCGGATGCCGGTGGCCGCCGCGGCCGGGCCGGTCAGGCCCGGACCCACCGCCAGGGTCAGCGCGGCGGCGGTCCCGCCGAGGAAGCGCCTGCGGCTGGGCTTGAACCGCGTGAAATCCGGGACGCGATAATCGCCGTGACGGTCGCACATATCGACTCTCCTCAGAGGGCGGATCGTGCGATCCGCCGGACGGCGCGTGCCGGTGCTGAAACGGAGGGATCGGAGCTCGGGACAGGCTCAAGGCAGTCGCGGAGATCCGGTCGCCCGGCACCTCACCACATCGACGGCACGCCAACCTCTAGCCGCCGCCGGGGCGACGCTGCGCTGGTGAAGACGAACCAAGAAGCGTGCCAGATGCAGGGACCGACCGTATTGGCGGCGCGCCTTGCCCGTCGCCGCTGTCGAAGAACTGCACCGCCGTCATTGCGAGCGGAGCGAAGCAATCCAGCAGCGCCAGGCCTCCGAACGTCGCGCTGCCCTGGGTCACTTCGCTGCGCTCGTGATGACGGACACCGTCTTCGCGCCGTGATTCGACCGGTCCGACGCCCGCGAAAGCAGCTGAATGCCGCCGGCGTATTCAGCCGGGGTCTTTGGACAGTGCCGGACCGGCCTCAGCCGCGCGCGGAGCGCTCTGCCCATTCCCGGCGCAGGATGGCGTACTGCATCGTGTTCTCGAGGATCGGGGTGCCCTGATCGTCGTCCACGAAGGTGACGAACTCGCGGAACAGGCCCTCGAGGCGCATTCCCAGCGTCGCGCACAGGCGGTGCGAGGCGGCGTTGTCCTCCTCGACATAGGCGTAGAGGCGCCGCGCCTGCCGCTCGGAGAACAGGTGCCCGAACAGAGCGGCCGCGGCCTCATGGGCGTAGCCCGCGCCGCCATACGTGGCGTTGAAGTTCCAGCCGACCGAGAAGGTGTCGGGCGGTTCTGGGAGGCAGAACAGGTCGCCGATCAGCCGGCCGGACGCGGTCAGGCACACGGCCACGTGCTCGTCGTCGCTGGCGCGCCGCCCGGCCTCCGCCTCCGCGTCCGCCGGCGTATCGAGGCGGCTGCTCAAGAAGCAGCGTGCCCGCGGCCGGTGCAGGTAGGCGAACAGGTCGGCGGCGTCGTCCGGCCTGAAGCGCCGCAGGATGAGGCGGTCGGTCCGGATGGCGATCATCGGGCTCCCGGTCGGCGCCGCCCTACGCGGCCACGAGGTTGAAGGTGCGGTCGGCCGGCGCCAGGCTCACCCGCCGCCCCCAGTCGAAGGCGACGAAATCCTGCTCGATCCCGTCCGAGAACACCACGCCGCCCTCGTTCATCCGCGACACCACCGTGAGGGGCGATCCGGCGAACTTGCCGCCGCGCAGGTCGGTGCCGGTGGCGACGCTCGGGAACGGCTCGCGGACCCAGTAGCCGAAGGCCGCCTCCTCGATGCCCACCGCAACGGTGAGGTGCGTCGCCTCGCTGATCGAGCGCGCCCAGCCGGTCAGGCCGGTGCCCGAGGCCACGATCAGCCCGCTCGACGAGTGGTCCTCCGCCCGCGCCCCGTCGTCGATGCGGTAGCGCGCGGATTGGTGGCTGCGGTGGCCGACGAAGATCTCGTTCAGGGCGAGCAGCCGCTCGCCGCCGTCGAAGGTCGCCTGCACCATGGTGCGCCGCTGCAGGGGCGCGGCGCCGGCCGCGCTGGCGGGCAGCAGGGCACGCAGGGCCTCGACCCGAGCCCGGGCCAGCACGCCGTCGTAGAGGTCGGGCGCCGGGTTGACGCCGACCACCGGCTGCCCGTCGAGGTATTTGGCGACGTTGGCCACGAGCCCGTCCTGCCCCACGGCCACGACCACGTCCTCTGGGGCGAAGAGGAAGCGGTCGAGGTCGGGGCGCCGCACCAGGGCCTGCCGCCAGTCCAGGGGCACGGCGGACCGCGCCTCGGCGAGCACGGCCTGGAACTGGGCGTGGCGCGCCTCGACCTCCGCGAGCGTCTGGCCCCGGCTCTCCAGGAAGAACCGGACCTGGCCGCGGGTCGCGTGCCGGGCGATGAGCAGCTCGTAATCCGTGTCGCGGATCACGAAGACGACCCGGGGGGTGATGGCCGGCATGGCGGGCCTCCTCAGCGCGGCGCGAGCCGCGCGGGCAATGCGCCGCGGAACTCCCCGAGGACGGCCGCCAGCAGGTCGGGCGTGACGTTGACGTGCTCGATGGTCTCCAGCTTGCCGGCGAGTTCCCGGGCCGCCAGACCGAGCAGGACGGCGGGCGGCATGTCCCGGTAGATTGCGGCGCGGCGCTGCTCCGCCTCGGCCCGGGCCCCCTCGACGAGCCGGATCCGCTCGGCCTCCGCGGCGGCCTCCAGGCCGCGGGCCTCCGCGACGCCGGCGGCGCGGTCGCGGGCGTTCTCGGCTTCTTGCGCGATCAGCACGGTCTCGCGCCGGGCCAGCTCGGTCTTCGTCGCGAGCTCGTTCTCCGCGATGGCGCGCTCTTTCTCGACCGCCAGGGCGCGCCGGGCGAAGGTCGCCTCGTCGGCCTTCTGCTGCAGGGCCTCGAAGGTCGGCGTCTGCAGGGCGCGCTCCAGCTCGCTCGTCGGCGCGAGGTTGGTGAGCCGCACCGCCACGGCCGCGATGCCGATCTCGGCCAGCGCCGGGGCGGCGAAGAGCACCCGTTCCAGAACGGCGCGCAGCGGCTCCGGCCCCGCGTCGAGGAGGGCGCCGATCGGGCTCGCCCCGAGATATTGCAGCACCGCCTGACCGGCGATGCCGCCGAGGCGCGCCTCGATCCGCTCGATCGGCTCGCCCTGCAGGCTCCCGGTGCGGAGGTCGATCGAGAAGTCGACCCGGCTCGCCAGCAGCTCGGGATCGACGACGTGCCAGCCGATCGTCCCCTGGACCACGACGGTCTGGAAGTCCCGGCTGCGGCCGCGGACGAACAGGGTCATCTCGCGGTCGTCCACCGGCACCTCGCTGATGCTGGCGGTCTCGGGCCGGAACCAGAAGACCAGCCCCCGCCCGCTCTGCCGGACCCGGCCGTTGCGGAAGCGGATGATGTGGCTGCTCGCCTCGCTCCGAAGCTGGGCGATCACACCGATGTTGCGGACCGTGGCCATGATGGTCTCCTCAAAACTGACCCGACCTGTCGAAGCGGAAGAGTTCGGCGGGGCGGAACGCCGTCCCGGCCTCGCGGGCGCCCGTCGGCGCGATCCAGCCCCGGTCGCGCATGCGGCGGCGGAAGGCGGATTTGTTGAGGGGCGCGCCGCGGATCGCCGCGTGCACGTCCTGGAGCTGGCGGAGGGTGAAGTGCTCCGGGAGCAGCGCGAAGCCGACATCCGTGTAGTCGAGCTTGCCGCGCAGCCGCTTCACGGCGAGCGCCAGGATGTCGGCGTGGTCGAAGGCGAGGGCGAGGGGGGCGCCGTCCTCCGTGACGGCCGAGACCGGGCCGCCGGCCTCGCCCGCCCAGGGCACGACCAGCGTCGCCGCCGTCAGCGCGGCGCCGCCCGCCAGGGCCTCGGCGAAGGCCGCCTCCGGCAGCAGCGCCAGATAGGCGACCGAGACGATGCGCATCCGCGGATCCCGGTCCACGGCACCGAAGGTGTAGAGCTGCTCGAGCCGCGCCCGCCCGATCCCGGCCTTGTCGCGCAGGACGCGCTCCGCGGCGGCGTCGAGGGTTTCGGCGATGCCCACGAATCCGCCCGGCAGGACCCAGAGGCCCGCCTGCGGCTGCTGGCTCCGCCGCAGCAGGAGAGCGGCGAGCCGCCCCGCCCGGATCCCCAGCAGGACGAGATCCACCGCCAGGGCGGGCCGCTCGTAGGCCGCAGGATCGTAGCCTGCCAGGAACTCGGATTCGATCATCGCTCGATTTCTACTCAGGTTGAGCATAACTAAGACGCAGGTTGCGCATATGTCAAGGCGGCGGCGGATCCGTCAGGACGCGCCGCCGGGCGCACAGCTCCGCACCGGCTCCGCACAGATCCGCCGCGGCGCGGCCGGCGGGTGCGGGCCGAGCCTGGAAAAGGGCGAAGCTTCTCGTGGCGGCGGAGGGGCGGGCGCGGGAGCTTCAGCGGCGAGCCGGCCTCGATCCGCCGGCGCAGGAGGTTTCCCCGATGCCGTTCTTCGCTCCACGATCCGCGGTCGAGCCCCCCCGCAACGCCGCGTTGTCACCGCTCTTCCTCGCGCTGCTGGCGCTCCTCATCATGCTCGCCTCGGCCCACGCGGCGCCGGGGCCCGGCGCGGGGCGGCCTGATGCTGCGCGGGCCGGCCGGCGCCGCGCCGGCCGAGGCCGTCCAGCTCGCCACCGACATCAGCGTCGATGTCAGCGGCCCGACCGCCCGGGCCACCGTCACCCAGGCCTTCCGCAACACCACGGCGGACTGGGTCGAGGGCACCTACGTGTACCCGCTGCCGGAGGACGCGGCCGTCGACGGGATGAAGCTCGTCGTCGGCTCCCGTGTGATCGTGGCCGACATCCGCGAGCGGGCGGCGGCCAAGCGCGCCTACGAGGCCGCGAAGGCGGCCGGGCAGTCGGCGGCCCTGACCGCGCAGGAGCGGCCCAACATCTTCACCAACGCGGTCGCCAATATCGGCCCCGGCGAGACGGTGGTGGTCCAGATCACCTATCAGCAGACGATCCCCGTCTCCGGCGAGACGCGGACGCTGCGCTTGCCGCTGGTCGTCGCGCCCCGCTACACTCCCGCCCCCGCCGCGGTGAACGCGGTCTCCCTCGACGGCGTGGCCGAAGCGGCCCGCGACCCGGTTCCGGATCGCGCCCGGATCAGCCCGCCGGTGCTCGACCCGGTCCTGTCCCCGCCGACCAACCCGGTCGCCGTCACCGTGCGGCTCCAGGCGGGCTTCGCAGTCGGCGCCGTCCGCAGCGCCACCCACGCGATCCGCGTGACCGAGACCGGCCCGGAGGCGCGCACCGTCACGCTGGCCGACGGCGTCGTGCCGGCCGACCGCGACCTCGAGCTGACCTGGGAGCCCGCTCCGAGCCGGGTGCCCGGCCTCGGCCTGTTCCGCGAGACCGTGGCCGGCCGGACCTACCTGCTGGCCGCCGTGAACCCGCCGGCGCTCGAGCCCGACGCGGCCACCCGGCCGGCGCGCGACGTCACCTTCGTGATCGACAATTCCGGCTCGATGTCCGGCGCCTCGATGCGGCAGGCCAAGGCCGGGCTGCTGGCCGGCCTCGCGCGTCTGACGCCGCAGGACCGCTTCAACGTCATCCGCTTCGACGACACCTGGGACGCGCTGCATCCCGAGCCGGTCCCGGCGACGCGGGCGGCCCTGGCGGAAGCCGAGCGCTTCGTCGCCGCCCTGGAGGCCCGCGGCGGCACCGAGATGCTGGCGCCGCTCAAGGCGGCCCTGGCCGATCCCCATCTGGAGGACGGGCGCGTGCGCCAGGTCGT
>NZ_BACT01000993.1:0-439 GCF_000333255.1 Methylobacterium sp. B1
CGAGACCCTGCTCGAAGAGACGGAACTAGACGTGGTCGGCTGCGACAGCGCCGAGGCTGCGCTGTCGGTCCTTCAGGCACGCGGCGGCGACGTCGCCCTGGTCTTCGCCGATGTCCGGCTGGCCGGCCATATGGACGGCCTCCAGCTCGCCCGCGCGGTGGCGACCTTGTGGCCGCGGGCCCGGCTGGTGATCACCTCCGGGCATGGCCTGCCGCGGCCCGAGATGCCGCCCGAGGCCGTGTTCATCGCCAAGCCCTGGCGCCCCCTGGAGGCATCCCGTCACACGCCTTCCGCGACTGGCGGGCGATGACCTACATGTTCCAGGAGGACCGGCTGCTGCCCTGGCGCACGGCCGCCCAGAATGTCGCCTTCGGGCTCGAGGCCGGACGCATGGGCCGGGCGGAGCGGGCGCGGCGGGTCGACGAGACCCTGCGGCTCG
>NZ_BACT01000992.1:0-12580 GCF_000333255.1 Methylobacterium sp. B1
GCCCGAGGTCCTGCTGATGGACGAGCCCTTCGCGGCCCTCGACGTCCACATTCGCCAGAAGATGCAGGACTTCCTGCTCGACGTCTGGCGCTACAGCGGCGCCTCGGTGCTGTTCGTGACCCACCACATCGACGAAGCGGTGGCGCTGGCCGACCGGGTGGTGGTGTTCACCGCGCGACCGGGGCGGATCAAGACGATCGTCCGCAACGACCTGCCCCGCCCGCGCGACCCGTTCTCCCCCGAGGCCGAGGCGCTGCGGCGGCATCTCACCGAGCTCCTGCGCGACGAGGTCGACCGGGCCTTCGCCGAGCAGGAAGCGCTCGTCTGAACCCTCTCCCAAGCAAGACGGACCCAACCATGGCCACATCGCTGATCCGCAGCCGGCGGATGATCACCCGCACCCTCGACCACGATCGCTGGGAGGAGATCGTCGACGGGGCGGTGCTGCAGACGGACGGGATCATCGCGGCGGTCGGCACCTACGCGGACCTGCACGCCCGCTATCCCGACGCCCCCGTGATCGGCTCCGGCCGCGAGATCCTGCTGCCGGGCTTCGTCAACGGCCACCACCATGTCGGCCTCACGCCGGTGCAGCTCGGCTCCCCCGACATGCCGCTGGAACTGTGGTTCGTCACCCGGATGGTGGCGCGCAACCTGAACCTCTACCTCGACACCCTGTACTCGGCCTTCGAGATGGTCGGCTCCGGGATCACCACGGTCCAGCATATCCACGGCTGGATGCCCGGCAGCCTGGAGGAGGTCGAGGCGCGCTCCAACGAGGTGCTGCGCGCCTATCGCGACATCGGCATGCGGGTTTCGTACTGCTTCGCGGTCCGCGACCAGAACCGCCTCGTCTATCAGGCCGACTTGGATTTCGTGGCGAGCCTGCCGGCGCCGCTGCAGGACCCGATGAAGCGCTGGTTCGAGCGCTTCCAGATGTCCCTGGAGGACAACTTCTCCCTGTTCCGCAGCCTGCATGCCGGACAGGCCGGGGCGTCGCGGTCCAAGATCCAGCTCGCGCCCGCCAACCTCCACTGGTGCTCCGACGCGGCCCTCGAAGGGCTCGCCGGCCTGTCCGAATCCTACGACGTGCCGATGCACATGCACCTCGTCGAGACCGCCTACCAGAAGGCCTACGCGGAGCGGCGCGGCGGCGGCACCGCCGTCGAGTATCTCGATCGGTTCGGCATGCTGGGGCCCCGCCTCACGCTCGGCCACGGCGTCTGGCTCAACGAATCCGACATCGACCGGGTCGCGGCGACCGGCACCTGCATCTGTCACAACTGCTCGTCGAATTTCCGGCTGCGCTCCGGCGTGGCGGCGCTCAACCGGTTCGAGGCGAAGGGGATCAACACGGCGATCGGCCTCGACGAGGCCGGCATCAACGACGACCGCGACATGCTCCAGGAGATGCGCCTCGTGCTGCGCGCCCACCGGGTGCCCGGCATGGACGAGGCCGACGTGCCGAGCATGGCGCAGGTGCTGCGGATGGCGACCGTCGGCGGCGCCCGCACCACGCCCTACAGCGACAGCCTGGGCACGATCGAGGTCGGCAAGGGCGCCGACCTCGTCCTGATCGACTGGGACCAGATCGCCTACCCGTATCTCGACCCGGAGACGCCGCTCCTCGACGCGGTGATCCAGCGGGCCAAGACCGGGGGCGTCACCACGGTGCTGTGCGAGGGCGAGGTGCTCTACGCCGACGGGCGCTTCACCCGGGTCGACCGCGACGCCGCCCTGAAGGCGCTCCACGACGACCTTTCGCGGGCGCTGTCGGACGACGAGGTCGAGCGGCGCCAGCTCTCGAAGGCGCTGCTGCCCCACGCGCGGCGCTTCTACGCCGATTACATCGACCCATCGCGGCACGAGCCGTTCTACCGCCCGAGCTCGCGCGTCTGACGGCGCGGGCCCGGGCCGGGCTTCAGCGGACCAGGCAGGGCTTCTTGTTGTCGAAGCTCCAGCCGGGGATCAGGAACTGCATGGCGGCCGCGTCGTCGCGGGCGCCGAGGCCGTGGTCGCGGTAGAGGGCGTGCGCCTCCTCCACCGCCGCCATGTCGAGCTCGATGCCGAGGCCCGGCCGCTCCGGCACCCGCACGAGGCCGCCGCGGATCGCCAGCGGCTCCTTGGTCAGGCGCTCGCCGTCCTGCCAGATCCAGTGGGTGTCGATCGCCGTGACGTTGCCCGGGGCCGCCGCGGCCACGTGGGTGAACATGGCGAGCGACACGTCGAAATGGTTGTTCGAATGCGAGCCCCAGGTCAGGCCGTGGTCGCGGCACAGCTGGGCCACCCGGACCGAGCCGGCGAGCGTCCAGAAATGCGGGTCGGCGAGCGGGATGTCGACGGCGCCGAGCTGGATCGCGTGGTTCATCTGCCGCCAGTCGGTGGCGATCATGTTGGTGGCGGTGGGCAGGCCGGTGGCGCGGCGGAACTCGGCCATGATCTCGCGGCCCGAGAACCCGCCCTCGGCGCCGCAGGGATCCTCCGCGTAGGCCAGGACGTGGCCCTGGCCCTTGCAGAGGCGGATCGCCTCGTCGAGGGACCATGCGCCGTTCGGGTCCAGCGTCACCCGCGCCTTGGGGAAGCGCGCGTGGATCGCGGTGACGGCGGCGATCTCATCCTCGCCCCGCAGCACGCCGCCCTTCAGCTTGAAATCGTTGAAGCCGTACCGGTCGTAGGCGGCCTCGGCGAGCCGGGCCACGGCCTCCGGTGTCAGCGCCTCCTCGTCGCGCAGGCGGAACCATCCGTCGCGGGCGGTCGGCGCGCGATAATCGAGATCGGTGCGGGTGCGGTCGCCGACGTAGAACAGGTAGCCCAGCATCTCGACGGCGTCGCGCTGCTGGCCCTCGCCCAGGAGGGCGGCCACCGGCACGTCGAGGTACTGGCCGAGCAAGTCGAGGAAGGCGGATTCGACCGCCGTCACCGCGTGGATAGTTATGCGCAGGTCGAAGGTCTGCAGCCCGCGCCCGCCGGAATCGCGGTCCGCGAAGCGCGTCCG
The DNA here is from genome assembly GCF_000333255.1 of Methylobacterium sp. B1. Taxonomy (NCBI): domain Bacteria; kingdom Pseudomonadati; phylum Pseudomonadota; class Alphaproteobacteria; order Hyphomicrobiales; family Methylobacteriaceae; genus Methylobacterium; species Methylobacterium sp. B1. The sequence goes on from NZ_BACT01000992.1 coordinate 2,996, forward strand.
CATGGCGTTCAGCACCGCGTTCCAGGCGCCGAGCGGCTGCCCGACCACGAGGTCCCGGGCATCCTCCAGGGTCTTGCGGATGCCCTCGCCGCCGGGGACTTCGCCGAGGCCGGTGGCGCCGGTGGAGTCCGTGAGGATCACGAGGTTGCGGGTGAAGTACGGGCCGTGCGCGCCCGAGAGGTTGAGGAGCATGCTGTCGTGGCCGGCGACCGGCACGACCTTCATCTCGGTCACGGTGGGCGTGTTGCGCGCGGCATGACGGCTGTCGTTCGGCATGGCGTCCTCCTCGAAGATCCCCGGCCGGCCTGAGCCGGGCGCGGGGCGGGTTCGGAACGGGGCCGGTCCGGCCCGCGGGTCAGTGGGCCTTCAGCTCGACGCGGCGGATCTCGCCGACCACCACGAGGTAACAGAAGCAGGCGACGAGGGCGTTCAGGCCCACGAAGACCAGGGCGCCGTTGAACGAGCCCGTGCTCTGGACGATGTAGCCGATGGCGATCGGCGTGGTGATGCCGGCGGTGTTGCCGAAGGTGTTGAACAGGCCGCCCGAAAGGCCGCCGCTCTCCCGCGGGGAGGTGTCGGCGACGACCGCCCAGCCGAGCGCGCCGATGCCCTTGCCGAAGAAGGCGAGCGCCATCAGCCCGACCACGAGGGCATCCGCCTGGACGTAGTTGCAGCCGATGATGCTCATCGACAGCAGCATGCCGCCGACGATCGGGATCTTGCGGGCCGCCGTCAGGGAAAAGCCGCGGCGCAGGAGCAGGTCGGAGATCACGCCCCCGAGGATGCCGCCGATGAAGCCGCAGAGCGCCGGCAGCACCGCGGCGAAGCCGGCCTGGAGGATCGACAGGCCGCGCTCCTTGACGAGGTAGACCGGGAACCACGTCAGGAAGAAGTAGGTCAGCACGGTGATGCAGTACTGGCCGATATAGATGCCGAGCAGCATGCGGTTGGCGAGCAGCTGGCGCAGCGTCCGGCCGGCATCGGCCTGCCTGGTCCGGCTCTGCCCGTCCATGTCGAGCAGCGCGCCGCCGGCCTCGATGTAGTCCCGCTCCGCCTGATTCATGGACGGGTGGTTCTTCGGGCTGTCGACGACGCGCAGCCACACTACCGCGAAGGCGAGGCCGAGCAGGCCCATGCTGGTGAAGACGTGGTGCCAGCCGAAATTGTGGACGATCCACGCCATCAGCGGCGTGAACAGCACAGTGGCGAAGTACTGCGCCGAGTTGAAGAACGCCGAGGCCATGCCGCGCTCCCGGGTCGGGAACCACGCGGCGACGATCCGGGCATTGGCGGGGAAGACCGGCGCCTCGGTGAGGCCGACGGCGAGCCGTAGGGCGAACAGCAGCACCACGGCGGTGAGGCCGGAGAAGAAGCCGACGGCTCCCTGGACCAGGGTGAAGCCGGACCAGAGGGCCACGGCGGCGGCGTAGACCCATTTGACGCTGTAGCGGTCGAGGAGCCAGCCGCCCGGAATCTGGGCCAGAACGTAGGACCACGCGAAGGCTGAGAAGACGTAGCCCATCTGGACCGGGGACAGGCCGAGTTCCTTGGCCATGTCGGGTCCGGCGATCGAGATGGTCGCGCGGTCGGCGTAGTTGATCGTGGTGGCGGCGAACAGCATCGCGACGATCAGCAGGCGGACGCGGGTGCGGCGACCCGCATCGGCGGCGTCGAGCAGGGTGCTCGCCGCGCCGCTCGAACTGGCACTCATGGACGTTCTCCCTGGCTCGTCGCCGCCCGGTTGATCCAGGAGGCGGGTCGTGGCCGCCGTTGGCTCGGCGGGTCTGTCGTTGGTCGTCTCGTGGGGGCTCAGCGGCGGTCGCCGATCAGCGCCGTCAGCTCGGCGCGCTCGGCCGCGTCCAATTCGGTCAGCGGCGGCCGGACCGGGCCGGCGTGGCGGCCGACGGCGCTCATCCCCGCCTTGACGATCGAGACCGCGTAGCCGCGCTTGCGGTTGCGGATCGCGATGTAGGGGAGGACGAAGTCGCGCAGCTCCCGGTAGACGGCGTCGCGGTCCCGGCGGCGCACGCTGTCGTAGAAGGACAGCGCCCATTCGGGCAGGAAGTTGAAGATCGCCGAGGAGTAGGTGGTGACGCCCATCTCCAGATACGGCAGCGCGAAAGTCTCGGCGGTGGGCAGGCCGCCGACATAGGTCAGGCGGTCGCCCAAAGCGGCGTAGATCCGGGTCATCAGCTCGACATCGCCGACGCCGTCCTTGAAGCCGACGAGGTTCGGGCAGCGCTCGCACAGGCCGGCGAGCGTCTGCTCGTTGAGCTGGGCGTTGGCGCGGTTGTAGACGATGATCCCGAGAGAGGTCGCGCGGCAGACCGCCTCGATATGGGCGGCGAGACCGGCCTGCTCGGAGCCGACGAGGTAGGGCGGCAGCAGCAGGATCCCGTCCGCGCCGGCGGCCTCGGCGGCCCGGGCCATCTCGACCGCCAGGGCGGTGCCCTGGCCGGCGGGGGCGATGACCGGCGTGCGGCCGCGGGTCTCCGCGACGGCGGCGCGCAGGACCCGGTCGATCTCGGCGGGCGTCAGCGAGAAGAACTCGCCGGTGCCGCCGGCCGCGAACAGGCCCGAGACCTTGTAGTCGGCCAGCCGCCCGAGATTGTCCCGATAGGCGGTCTCGTCGAAGCCGAGATCGTCGCGGAAATGGGTGACCGGGAAGGACAGCAGGCCGGAGCCCAACACGCGCGCCATCTCGGCCGGGGTCATCCGCGCCATCGATTCCTCTCCCTGATGCGCACCGTTCGGTGTCGCGTCCGGGGTTAGGCGCAGGCTTTCGATGCGTCCAACGTTGATTTTGGCTGGATTATCCCGGATCCTGCATCAATGTTCGATCTCGGTCACGCCCGCAGTTTCATCGCCGTCGCCGAGGAGATGCATTTCGGCCGGGCCGCGGCACGGCTGAACCTGACCCAGTCGCCCCTGTCGCGGCAGATCCAGATGCTGGAGCAGACGCTGGGCGTGACGCTGCTCGAGCGGACCACCCGGGCGGTGCGCCTGACCCCGGCGGGCCGGACCTTCCTGGCGGAGGCCCACCGGGTGCTGGCGGCGGCCGAGAACGCCGCGCGCATCACGCAGCGCGCCGACCGGGGCGAGAGCGGGGTGCTGCGCCTCAGCTTCACCGCCGCCTCGGCCTACCGGACGCTGCCCCAGGTCGTCGCCCATGTCCGCCGGACCCTGCCCGAGGTCGACCTCGTGCTGGAAGAGATGGTCTCGGACGAGCAGATCCTGGCTTTGGGCGAGAACCGCACCGATCTCGCGATCCTGCGGCCAAGTCCGGTCCTGCAGGATCCGAAATCCGCGATCGCGACGGCGCCGCTCGCACGGGAACGGCTGCTGCTCGCGGTCCCGCGCGGACACCGCCTGGCGACCGCCCGCACCCCGACCCTGCGGGATCTCGACGGCGAGGCCTTCGTGACGTGGTCGCCCCGGGGTGGCCGCTACTTCATCGACCTCCTCGACAGGCTGTTCGAGGCCGGGGGCGTGCAGCCGCGGATCGTGCAGCGGGTGAATCAGGTCCACGCGATGCTGGCGCTCGTCGGCGCGGGCATCGGCGTCGCGCTGGTGCCGGGCAGTGCCCGGGGCAACAGCATGGCCGATATCCGGCTCCGGCCGATCGCCCTGCCCGCCACGACCGGGCCGGAGCTGTGGCTCGCGTGGCGCACCGACAATGCCAATCCGTGCCTGCCTTCCGTGCGCGCCGCCGCGCTCGAAACCGGCGAGGCGTGACGGCCGGCTCGGCAGCGCCCTGGAAAGTCGATGCGGCCGGCGATAGCCTGCCGGCCCGCCTCGCGTCCGGTCGCAGAACCGTGCGGGGCCGCTTCCCCCGGATCAGGCAGGCACCATGAAAGTTTCGGCCGACCTCTGCATCGTGCCGATGGGCGTCGGCCCGTCGGTCTCGCCCTACGTCCGGGCGATCAAGGACATCATCGAGGCGAGCGGGCTCACCGCCACGATGCATCCCAACGGCACGAACATCGAGGGTGAGCTGTCGGAGATTTGCGCGCTGGCCGAGCGATGCGAGGCGAAGCTCGCAGAACTCGGCGTCCAGCGGACCTTCTTCACGCTGATCTTCTCGACGCGCCGCGACAAGGACCAGTCGATGGCCGACAAGCTCGCGGCGGTCTCCTGACCGCGAGGTCGGGCACAGACGCAGAGCCGCTGCCGATCAGGTCGGCAGGATGACGACAGCCGAGCCCGCGCCGAGCGAGGCGCGGGTCCCCTCTCCCGTGTGGGAGGAGGACAGGGTGAGGGGCGAGAGCTTTCCGGAAAGACCTGATCCCTCACCCCAACCCTCTCCCGCACGGGAGAGGGGGCGCGTCGCGGCTGTCTCGACCAAAGATGCCTTCTCCAGACCGTCGCAGCGCGATTGCGAGCGGCCCTAGCCGTGGCAGGCGCAGCCGGCGTGCTCGCAGCCGGCGTGATTCTTGTGGCCGTCCGCGCAGTCGTCGCAGCAATAGGCCTTGCCGTCCCGCGACACGGCCTTGGAGACCGGAATCACGCAGACGCAATCCTGGCACGCACACTTCACCATCTCGACGTCGACGCTGGCCATGGTTTCCTCCTCCGGCGGTCGGTCCGCACGTCGACGTTAGATCCGCGCCATCGGCAAGGAAAGCCGTTCAAGAACGCGGTGACGCGCCCGTGATCCCATTCGCTCCCTCGTGCGTTCCCTTCGTCCGGTGATCGATGCGCCGGATGGGAGGACGGCATGGCCGATCAGAAGACCGACGACGTCCGGATCGAGCCCTATGACGGCCCGGCGGGCGGCTGGGGCTCGGCCCGCTCCCTCGTCGAGATCCTGACCCGTGAGGGCGTGCCGATCACCGGCTCGGCGATGCTGCTGAAGCAGAACAAGCCGGACGGCTACATGTGCACGTCCTGCGCCTGGGCGAAGCCCGCCAAGCCCCTCGCCTTCGAGTATTGCGAGAACGGCGCCAAGGCGACCGCCTGGGAGCAGACGCGGCGGCGGGCGACCCCGGACTTCTTCGCCGAACACACGGTGACCGAACTCCTCGGCTGGAGCGACTACGCCCTCGAAGAGCAGGGACGCCTTACCCATCCGATGCGGTACGATCCGGAGACGGACCGCTACCGGCCCGTCGCCTGGGCGGAGGCCCTCGCGGAGATCGGCCGGGAGCTGAAGGACCTGCGCGCGCAGGACCCGAAATCGGTGGTGTTCTACGCCTCGGGACGGGCCTCCCTCGAGACCAGCTACATGTGGGCGCTGCTCGCCCGGCTCTACGGCAACAACAACCTGCCGGATTCCTCCAACATGTGCCACGAGCCGACCTCGGTGGCGCTGCCGCAATCGATCGGCGCCCCGGTGGGCACGGTGCTGCTGGAGGACTTCGAGACCACCGATCTGATCTTCTTCTTCGGCCAGAATGTCGGGTCGAATTCGCCGCGGATGCTGCACCCACTCCAGGAGGCGCGGCGCCGGGGGGCCCAGATCATCACCTTCAACCCCCTCCGGGAACGCGGGCTGGAGCGCTTCACCGACCCGCAATCGCCGGTGGAGATGCTGACGCGCTCCTCCACCAAGATTTCGACGCAGTATCACCAAGTGAAAGCCGGCGGGGATCTCGCGGCGCTCACCGGCCTATGCAAGGCGCTGCTCGCCCTCGACCGGGCGGCGGACGCCGCCGGCCGGCCGGGGGTCCTCGATCGCGCCTTCATCACCGAGCACACCCACGGCTTCGAGGCCTTCGTCCGCTTCTGCGACGGGCAGGATTGGGCCGCCCTGGAGCGGCGCTCCGGCCTGACCCGGACGGCGCTGGAGGCGGCCGCCGGCGTCTACGCCCGCGCGAAGGCGGTGATCGGCATCTACGGGATGGGCCTGACCCAGCACCGCAAGGGCACCGAGACCGTCCGGATGCTCGTCAACCTGCTGCTTCTGCGCGGCAATATCGGAAAGCCCGGCGCCGGGATCTGCCCGGTGCGGGGCCACTCGAACGTGCAGGGCCAGCGCACCGTCGGCATCACCGAGAAGCCCGAACTGGCACCGCTCGACCGGCTGAAGGAACTCTACGACTTCGAGCCGCCGCGGGAGAAGGGGCTCAACACGGTGGAGACCTGCGAGGGTCTCCTCGATGGACGCGTGAAGGCGTTCATCGGGCTTGGCGGCAACTTCCTGCGGGCGATCCCCGATACCGGCCGGATGGAGCCGGCCTGGCGCCGGCAACGGCTCACGGTGCAGGTCTCGACCAAGCTCAACCGCTCCCACCTCGTGAACGGCGCCGTCGCCTACATCCTGCCGTGCCTCGGCCGGATCGAGATCGACCGGCAGGCGAGCGGCCCGCAGGCCGTGTCGATCGAGAGCTCCACCGCGCAGTTCCATGGCTCGCGGGGGGTGGCCGATCCGGTCGGTCCGCATGTGCGCGCCGAACCCTGGATCGTGGCGGAGATCGCCAAGGCGACCCTGCCGCCGAATCCCCGCATCGACTGGGATGCCTGGGTCGCCGATTACGCGCGGGTGCGCGACGCGATCGAAGCGACCTACCCGAGCGTGTTCCACGACCTGAACGGTCGGATGTTCCAGCCCGGCGGCCTGCTGAAACCGCTGGGCGCCCGCGACCGCAAGTGGGAGACCGAGACCGGGAAGGCGAATTTCGCGGTCCCCGAGGGCCTCGAGGCCGATCCGGACCTTCCAGCCCGCGGCCCGGACGTGCTCGACCTGATCACCCTGCGGTCGAACGATCAGTTCAACACCACGGTCTACGGCTACGACGACCGCTTCCGCGGGGTGAAGGGCACCCGCGACGTGCTGTTCATGAACCGGCGGGACATCGCCCGGCTGGGGCTGAGGGACGGCCTCACCGTCGCCGTGGAGACCGAGGCCGAGGACCAAGTGCCGCGGCGCGTCGGCGGCCTGCGCGTGGTGGCCTACGACATCCCGGAGGGCAACTGCGCCGGGTATTATCCGGAGCTGAACGTGCTGCTGCCGCTCTGGCACCATGACGAGCAGTCCAAGACGCCGGCCGCCAAGGCGATCGCCGTGCGGGTGGCGGCCGCGACCCAGGGCCCGTGAGCGTCGTGTCTGGCGTCCGGTCGCGCGTTCCGGCAAGGAACGACCATGGACCAAGCGACCCCACCCGATGCACGACCGGACGCTCCGGTGGAGTCGCGGCTGCGCGCCCTCCTCGACCGGATCGCCGGCGGGGCGCCCCTGCATGAGCCAGGCGCGGACCTGTCGCAACTGAGCGCCGGGCCGGACGCGCTCGCCGCACAGCCGGACGCCGGCATCGGCACGGACGTCGAGTCGGGCGGATTGGCGCTGGCCGGTGCGGACCTGTCCCGCGCCCGCATGGAGCAGGCCGACCTCTCCGGCGCCAACCTGCGCCGGGCACGCCTCGCCGGCGCCGTCGGACGCTCGACGCGCTTCACCGGCGCGATCCTGGAGGAGGCCGACCTGTCCGAGGCCGACCTCTCGGGGGCGGACTTCACCGGCATCGTCGCCGGTCAGGTGAAGTTCGCCGGGGCGATGCTGGAGGATGCCCGCTTCGGGCACGCCGCGATGCGCTTCGCCGACCTTTCCGGCGCCCTCCTGGACGGGACCGATTTCGCCGAGGCCGACCTCTGGGGGGCGGATTTCTCCGGGGCGGATGCGGACGACACGGTCTTCCGCGGGGCGCGTCTCGACGAGGCCAAGCTCGCCGACGCCAACCTGACCCATGCGGATTTCGCCGAGGCGAGCCTGACCAAGGCGTCGCTTGCCGGCTCGCGGCTGCGGGGGGCGCATTTCACCGGGGCGAAGCTCGACGGTGCCGATCTCTCGGGCGCGGATCTCTCGGACACCGACCTCGTGCGGCTGAACCTCGGCACCTGCCGCCTGCGGCATGCCCGCTTCGCCGGCGCCTGGCTCAACGGAACGCGGATGAGCGTGGAGCAGCTCGGCGGGGCGGTGGGCGAGGAGGTGGCCGGCGCCTACGAGGCCGCCCAGGCGAGCTACCTCGCGCTGGAGCAGAACTGGAAGAGCATCGGAAGCCACGACGCGGCGAGCTGGGCCTACAAGCGCGGCCGGCGGATGGGCCGCTTCCATGCCGGCCAGCAGGCCCGCGCCGCCTGGGGCGCCCGGGACGGGGCCGGTTTCCTGCGGCACGGCTATCGCTGGACCGCGGACCGCTTCGTCGAGTGGCTGTGCGATTACGGCGAGAGCCTGTCGCGCATCGCCCGGGCCTTCGCCCTGCTGATCGTGGTGTTCGCGGGCCTCTTCGGGCTCACCGGCGGCCTGTTCATCCTGGAGGGGCCGGAGGCGGGGCCGACCTACAATCCCCTCGACCTCCTGAGCTACAGCGCGCTCAACATGATGACCGCCAACCCGCCGGAGATCGGCCTCAAGCCCACCGGCCGCGTCACCAACCTGCTGGTCGGCATCGAGGGCGGCGTCGGCATCATCCTGATGGGGCTCTACGGCTTCGTCCTGGGCAACCGCCTGCGGCGGTGAGGCCGATCGCTCCGGCGCCGGCGCAAGCGGCTCATCGCGGCTCCGAGGGCGCCTCAGTCGCTCACGCTGAGCCGCTCGATGACGAGGCTGAGATCCTTGCGGAGGGCGCGGATCTCCGGCTCGCTGAGTTCGAGCTGGCACATCACGCTCTCGCGGACGGAGACCGCGTCGGCGCGCAAAGCGGCGCCCTCGGGCGTCAGGGCGATCTCGACCTCGCGCTCGTCGGACTGGCGGCGGGTCCGGAGCAGGAAGCCCGCGTTCTCCAGGCGCTTCAGCACCGGTGTCAGCGTGCCGGAATCCAGACGCAGGCGCCGGCCGATCTCCGATACGGTGACGCCGTCCTGCTCCCACAGCACCAGCAGGACCAGATATTGCGGGTATGTCAGTCCGAGCCGCTCGAGCAGGGGCCGGTACGACTTGGTCATTCGATGCGCGGCAGCATAGAGCGCGTAGCAAAGCTGGTTATCGAGAAGCAGCGGATCCGTCTCCGGCTCCGCCTCAGCCGTATCGGCAATATACGCCATATCGTTCGCCCATCGCGGTCCACGCACCGCCACTCTCGACCGCGACCGCAGGTCCGTCATTATACCATAACACGGGATGCCGGCGCGCAAGATCCAGACGTGTGATCCGTTCTCTCAACAACCCTATGTGGTTCGTCGCCCGTCTTCGGCGCGCGTCAGCGCCGCCAGGGCGGCGAGGAAGCCGGCCTCGTCCTCCAGGGTCCGGAGGTCGAGGCGGACGGCCTCGTCGCTGATGCGGCCGATCACCGGCACCGGAAGCCGGCGCAGATCCTCGGCGAGCCGCCGGCACCGTCCGCCGCCGCCCCGTCCCCCCGGGGCGTTCGGCGTCAGGACCAGGGCGGCGCTGGGAAGCGTCTCCACCGGCAGGGCGCCGGATCCGATCTGGCTGATGCAGTCGGCGACCGAGACCGTGGCCCGGCCGGCGAGCCGCTCCGCCACCGCGGGGGCGAGGCGCTCGGCCTGTGCGGCGATCGCGTCCCGCTCGCGGGTGAGGAGCCGCAGGGTCGGCAGCTCCGCACGCAGCCGCTCGGGATACAGATAGAGCCGCAGCACGGCTTCGAGGGCCGCGTAAGTCATCTGTCGACGCGAGGGCGCGCTACGGGGGTCTGC
>NZ_BACT01000991.1:0-11304 GCF_000333255.1 Methylobacterium sp. B1
CGCATCAGTTCCAGACCGCGAGGACGGGGCCGCCCGAGGCGATGATCGCAGTGGAGAGCGGCTCGGTATCGGCCGCGATCCGGCTGATCGTCCCGTCGGCGCGGATGAAGACCATGTCGAGAGGCAGATAGGTGTTCTTCATCCACATGGTGACGGGCTGGTCCTGCTCGAAATCGAACAGCATGCCGTGGTCCCCCGCCATGTGCCGACGGAACATCAGGCCCCGGGCGCGGGCGGCGTCGTCGCGCATCACCTCGACGTCGAAGCGCTTGGGTCCGGACTTCGTGATGATCGTCAGCGGCTCCGACTTGACCGCAGCGGCGCGCGCCGCAGCCTGCGCCCGAGCAGCCGGGGCCGGGCCGACCGCGCTCAAGGCGAGACAGGCTAGTGCGGCCGCCGAGGCGGCGCGGAATATGGATCTCACAGGCTCAAGCCTCTCGAGGAATGGCGCGCGGGCCCGCGCGCCCGTCGCCGGTGTTAGACCAGGATGTGCGACAGGGGAATCCGGCGCTGGATTTCCGCCGATTCGCCAAGCCTATGGCGCAGGCGGCGCGCCGCCGGGAGGGCGCAAACTAATGCGAGGCGGGCATCGCCCCGTCGATCAGCCGGACCTCGGCCGCCATGACGCCCTTCGAGCCGTCGCCATAGCGGACGAGGACGGACTCCCCGGGCTTCAGCTCGGCGATCCCGTAGCGCCGCAACGTCTCCATGTGCACGAAGATGTCAGGCGTTCCGTCGCCCCGCGTGAGGAAGCCGAACCCGCGCAGGCGGTTGAACCACTTCACGACGGCCATTTCCAATCCGCTGGTCGGCGTCACGGTGACGTGGGTGCGCGGCATGGGCATCTCGGACGGATGCACCGCCGTGGCCTGATCGAGGGAGATCACCCGGAACGCCTGCCAGCCCCGTGGGCGCTCGACGGCTTCCACGACGATGCGTGCGCCCTCGCTCGCGGCCTGATACCCGTCGCGACGCAGACAGGTCACGTGCAGCAGGATGTCCGGCGCGCCGTCGTCGGGCACGATGAAGCCGAAGCCCTTCGAGACGTCGAACCACTTGATGTGCCCCGCCACCTCGACGAGATCGAGAGCCTCGTCCTCGTACTGACCCTGTTCGCCGGTTCGGGCGACCGGCAACCGTTCGGGGTTCTCCGGCCCGGATCCGCGTTCGTCAGACATGGCCGAGCAACCTACACCGAATCACGCCGCGCGCTCTCCCGGCAAGATTAACGAAGTCCTGATGGCCGGGAAGCCCATTTGGCCGTCTGATGAGCCCCGCGAAGTTGCAATCTTGGCGCACGGAGGCGGGGCCGCAACAGTCGATCGGTCGCAGCTCCCGGGGAAAACGGGGTTTAAGCGCCGGGGCCGCCGAAGGGTTTTTCCGATCCCCCACTGCGGACCGCCGCCGCGCATTCGTGTGCCCACCGCCTTCACGTTTCCGAGAGCCTTCGCGCCAGCGTCACGATGGGCCGAGGCGTCCCGAGCCGGTTCCGGTGGAAAGGGCGGCGCCGACATGGTTTGGGAGCACCATCATGTCCGTTGACGTCACCCTCGACCGCCCCGTCTCCGTATCACCGGCTGCGCAGCGCCGATGGCCGGTCATCGACGCCGCCCGGGCCGCAGCCCTGGTGGCGATGGCGAGCTACCACACGGTCTGGGATCTCGGCCATCTGCGGCTGACGGCGGAGAATTACGCGCTGACCCCGTTGGGCCGGCACGCCGCCGAGGCGATCGCCGGAAGCTTCCTGCTTCTGGTCGGCGTCGGGCTCGTGCTGATGAACGGCCGGGGCGTCCGGGTCCGGCCGACCCTGCTGCGGTTCGCGCGGATCGGCGGGGCGGCGCTGCTCGTGACCCTCGGCACCTGGGTCATGTTCCCGGACGCCTTCGTGTTCTTCGGCGTGCTCCACTGCATCGCCGTCTCGAGCCTGCTCGGGCTGCCGTTCCTGTTCCTGCCGGTGCCCGTCACGGCCGTTGCGGCCGCCGCTTTCCTCGCCACACCGCATGTCGTGCACGCGCCCATCTTCGACGCTGCGGCCCTGTCCTTTCTCGGCCTGGGCTCGGTCGTGCCGCGGACGAACGATTACGTGCCGCTCTTCCCCTGGTTCGGGCTGGTTCTGGCCGGGATCGTCCTGGGTCGTCTGGCGCTGCCGAAGCTTGCCCGTTCGCGCCTCGGGGCCTGGGCTCCACGCACGCGTCTGGGGCGCGCCGCCACCTTCGCGGGCCGCCACAGCCTCGCGATCTACCTCATCCACCAGCCCGTCCTGCTGGCCCTGCTGACCGGTGTCGTCACGGTGATCGGCGCTAATCCACGCGCCGGGCTGCGGGCGTTCCGCGCCGATTACGTGACGATCTGCACCCGCACGGGCGGCGAGCCGGCGCTCTGCCGCATCGCCGCGCGCTGCACGTCGGAGGCGCTGCTCCGCGAGGATCTGTTCCGGGAGGATGGGCGCCCCTTCAGCGGGACGGAGCGCCTGCGCGCGCAGGGGCTCTCGCAGGCCTGCTACGCCACCCTGGACGCGGCCGCGCGGGCCGCGCCTTGAGCCCGGCGCCGGACCGCCCGGGCCCGGCGACCGGCGAGGACCGGATCAGTCCTTGGCGCGCTCGACGTAGGAACCGTCGGCCGTCATGACGACGACGCGGGTGCCGGCCGCGATATGGGGCGGCACGGTCGTGCGCACGCCGTTCGACAGGGTCGCGGGCTTGTAGGACGAGGAGGCGGTCTGGCCCTTGAGGACCGGCTCGGTCTCGGCGACTTCAAGGGTCACGCGCTGCGGCAGCTCGATCGTCAGCGGGACGCCGTTATGGACCGAGAGCATCACCGCCATGCCCTCCTGGAGGTACGGGGCGGCATCGCCCACCACGTCCTCCGGCACGGCGATCTGCTCGTAATTCTCGGGGTTCATGAAGTGGAACCCCTCTCCATCGCTGTACAGGAAGGTGTGCTCGCGATCCTCCACGAAGGCGCGCTCGACCTGCTCGGTCGTCCGGTAGCGCTCGGACACCTTCACGCCGTCCGTGATCCGGCGCATGTCGAGCTGGGTCACCGGCGTGCCCTTGCCGGGGTGGATGTTCTCAGCGAACAGGATCACGTAGAGCTTGCCATCCTTCTCGACGACATTGCCCTTACGGAGCGTTGAGGCGATCACCTTCACGGAATTGCGTCCTGCATTGACATGGGGGCCGGCACGCGCCAAGCGCGGGCGCTGCATCTCGGACCCCGCCACTATCGCATCTGCGCCGCGGTTGCCAGCGGGCGGGCGTGAGCCGTCGATGGCACACAGCCTCGGCCGCGGCGCGTCTCCGCGGTCCGGAGCCAGTCAGGGCCGAGGATTGAGAGTGCTCGAGAACGCGACGCCGTACGGTCGGAGCCGGCCGGACTCGCTCCGTAGCGGACGCGGAGGCCGGTCGTGACGGGCGCGGCCTCCCCCTGGTGGTCAGCCGGCCGCCACGCCGACCGGCGCCCGGCGCTGCTCCTGCGCAACCGCATCCTCGCGGCGTTCCGCGCATGGTTCTCCGACCGCGACTTCATCGAGGCCGAGGCCGCCTGCCTCCAGGTTTCGCCCGGCAACGAAGCGCATCTGTCGGCCTTCGCCACGGAGGCGATCGGCGCCAGCGGTGCCCGCACGCCCCTCTACCTTCACACCTCACCGGAATTCGCCTGCAAGAAGCTTCTGGCCGCGGGCGAGACGCGGCTGTTCAGCGTCGCCCGCGTGTTCCGCAACCGCGAGCGCGGGCCCCTGCACCATCCCGAGTTCACCATGCTCGAATGGTATCGGGCCGGCGCCGCCTACACGGCGCTGATGGCGGATTGCGCCGCGCTGCTCGCCTGCGCGGCCGAGACCGCGGGCGCCCGCCGTCTCGTCTTCCGCGGCCGGGAGACGGATCCCTTCGCGGAACCGGAGCGCCTGACCCTGGCGGAGGCCTTCGACCGCTTCGCCGGGATCGACCTCCTGGCCAGCGTCACGCCGAGCGGTGCGACCGATCGGGATGCCCTGGCCGCCGCCGTCGCCGGGGCCGGGCTCCGGGTCGTCCCGGACGACACCTGGGCCGACCTGTTCTCCCGCGTCCTCGTCGCGCGGATCGAGCCGCATCTCGGCCTCGGCCGCCCGACCATCCTGTGCGAATACCCCATCAGCGAGGCCGCCCTCGCCCGTCCGGCGCCGCACGATCCGCGCGTGGCCGAGCGCTTCGAGCTCTACGCCTGCGGCGTCGAACTCGCCAACGCCTTCGGCGAGCTGACCGACCCGGAGGAGCAGCGCCGCCGGTTCGAGGCGGAGATGGCCGAGAAGCAGCGCGTCTACGGCGAGCGCTACCCGATCGACGACGACTTCCTCGCGGCGCTCGCCGTCATGCCGGAGGCGTCCGGGATCGCCCTGGGCTTCGACCGCTTGGCGATGCTGGCCTGCGGGGCAACCCGGATCGAGGACGTGATCTGGACACCCGTGGCGGAGACGCGGCCATGAACCGGGCCCTGCGCAGCGCGGACGACCTTCTCTCCGCCGGCCTGATCTCCGGGGCGGAGGCCGAGGCCCTCGGCGCCGTCCTCGCGCGCTACGCCGTCTCGGTGACGCCCGACATGGCCGAACTGATCGACCCGCAGGATCCCGACGATCCGATCGGCCGCCAGTTCGTCCCCCGGGCCGAGGAGGCCGTGGCGACGCCGGAGGAGCGCGCCGACCCGATCGGCGACGCAGCCCACGCCCCCGTGACCGGGATCGTGCATCGCTATCCCGACCGCGTGCTGCTGAAGCCGCTCCATGTCTGCCCGGTCTATTGCCGCTTCTGCTTCCGCCGGGAGATGGTCGGACCCGACGGCCTCGGGACGCTCACCGACGCCGAGCTCGACACCGCCCTCGCCTACATCGAGCAGGATCCGCGGATCTGGGAGGTGGTGCTCACCGGCGGCGACCCGTTCGCGCTCTCGCCGCGCCGCCTCGGCGTCATCGCGGAGCGCCTCGCCGCCATCCCGCATGTCCGGGTGATGCGGGTCCATACCCGCGTGCCCGTGGTGAAACCCGATCTCGTCTCCGATGCGCTCGTCCAGGCGCTCAAGCGCTTCGGGCGGGCGGTCTTCGTCGCCATCCACGCCAACCATCCGCGGGAATTCACCGCCGCCGCCAGCGCCGCCTGCGCCCGGTTGGTCGATGCGGGCATCCCCCTGGTGAGCCAGTCGGTGCTCCTGCGCGGCGTCAACGACGAGGCCGCGACCCTCGAGGCGCTGATGCGAGTTCTCGTCGAGAACCGGATCAAGCCCTACTACCTCCATCATGGCGATCTGGCCCCCGGAACGGGCCATCTCCGCACGGGTGTACCCGAGGGGCAGGAGCTGATGCGCGCCCTGCGCGGCCGCCTCTCGGGCCTCGCCCAGCCGACCTATGTGCTCGACATTCCCGGCGGGCACGGCAAGGTGCCGATCGGCCCCGGCTACTTCCGCGAGACCGGGGACGGGATGCGCGTGACCGATCCGAGCGGGCAGGACCATGCCTACCCGCCCAAGGTGTGACGGAGACTCTTCGACCATGCGCAGGCTTTGGGGCCGCCTCACTTCGGTGAACGTGCAGAAGGCCGTATGGGGGCTCGACGAGGCCGGCCTGCCCTACGAGCGGGTTGCGGCCGGCGGCGCCCACGGGGTCGTCAACGATCCCGGCTATCGCACCTTGAACCCGAACGGTCTTGTCCCGACGCTGGAGGAGGACGGCTTTGTCCTCTGGGAATCCAACGCGATCCTGCGCTACCTCGCGGCGACCAGTCCGGCCCTGGCCTTGCCGGCGGATCCGCGGGCGCGCGCCCACGTGGAGCAATGGGTCGATTGGCAGGCCACGAGCTTCACGCCCGCCATGCGCGACGCGTTCTGGCAACTCTACCGGGCGGCCGCGCCCGACCGTGCCCTGATCGCCGCCTCGCTGGAGAAGAGCGAGGCCATGGCCGCGATCCTCGACCACCATCTCGCGGAGCGGACCTACATGGTCGGCGAGGGCTTCAGCATCGCCGACATCGCCCTCGGCTGCGCGGCGCATCGCTGGCTGAACCTGCCGGCCGAGCGGATCGAGCGCCCGGCGCTGCACCGCTGGTACGAGCGCGTGGCCGCCCGGCCCGGCGCCGCCCGCGCCCTGGGCGAGCCCATCGCCTGACGGCATCCTCGGACTTGCCGGTGCGCCGGCGCGATCCACCTTTCCCGACCGCGCCGCCCGGACCGGGGCCGGCCTTTCACGGAGCCCCCGATGGCCATCGATCCGACTCTGCGCGATGCGCTCTCCGCCGTCACCCCGGCGAGCCTCGCCCGCGCCTTGACGCGGGCCGGCGTGAAGGCCTTCACCCCGCACGGCCTCTCGGCGCGCGGCAGCGGCGCCGTCGTCGGCCCCGCCTACACGATGCGGATGATTCCAGCCCGTGACGATGCCGCCGGCGACCTCGCCGCCGCCATCGACGCAGTGCCGGACGGCGCGGTCGTGGTGATCGATGCCGCCGCGTCCGGCCTCGCCCTGCCGTTCGGGGCGATATTGGCCGCGCGGCTCGCCCAGCGGGGCGCCGTCGGCCTCGTGACCGACGCGGCCCTGCCGGACGAGATCGGCATCCCGGCCTGGAGCCGGCCGGCAGCCGCCGGGGGCACCCTCGCCCTGGTCGGCACGCAGGAGCGGGTGGCCTGCGGAGGGGCGGCGATCCATCCGGGCGACATCCTCGTGTGCGAATCCACCGGAATCGTCGCCGTGCCGGCCGCGATCGCCGAGCGCGTCGCCCTCGAAGCCGTGGAGCAGCAGCGTCTCGATCTCTGGATCCAGCGCGAGGTGGAGCGGGGCGCCACGCTCGCGAGCCTGCTTCCGCCGGATGCCGCCGCCCTGGCCCGGTTCGAGTCCGAGACGAAGCCGGCTTGAGATCCGTGTTTTTCCCCGCCTCGAAGCTGATCTTCTTCCTGATCACGCCCTCCAATTTCTGCATCTTCGCCATCCTGGTCGGCCTCGGCCTGACGGCGATGACGCGGTGGCGCAGAACCGGGTTCGGATGCGCGCTCTTCGGCGCGCTGCTGCTCGCCGCAGGCGGCCTGTCGCCGGTGTCGGAAATGGTCCTGCTGCCCCTCGAGCAGCGGTTCCCGCCCTATCCGGCCGACGGTCCGGCGCCGGCGGGGATCATCGTGCTGGGGGGCGGGATCGAGGCCGGCCTCTCGGAAGCGCGGGATCAGATCGTCGTCAACGATGCCGGCGAGCGACCGATCTACCTCGCCGACCTCGCCCGCCGCTTTCCCGGGGCGCGGCTGGTCTTCTCCGGCGGCAGCGGCTTCATCGCCGGCGGCATCGCGGAGGCCGACATCGTCAGTCGGCAGGCGGATGTGATCGGCGTGCCGCGGACGCGCCTCATCCTGGAGAACCGCTCACGCAACACGCAGGAGAACGCCGCCTTCTCGGCCGCTCTGGTGCAGCCGAAGCCCGGCGAGCGCTGGCTGCTCGTCACCTCGGCCTGGCACATGCCGCGGGCGATCGGCTGCTTCCGCCAAGCGGGCTTCACGGTGGACGCCTTCCCGGTGGATTACCGGACCCGCGGCTGGGGTGACGTGACCCGTGTCCACGGCTTCGCCTCGGACGGGCTCCTCCAGTTCGACCTCGCGATCAAGGAGTGGATCGGCCTCGCCGTCTACCGCTGGTCCGGCTACACGCCCGACTGGCTTCCCGCGCCCGAGCCCGGCAACGACAGCCGGTAGACGCCCCGGAAATCGTCCGGATCGACGGCCTTTCCCTTTCGCAGGATCGCGATGCGCCCGGCATGGGCGAGCCGCACCGCGATCCGTCGCACGGGCTGCATCAGTGGCCCCCAGCCATCCGGATGCGGACCGCCGAGGGCGCGGGCGACTTCCGAGGGGCAGACGGTCTTGTCGGCGCCGCGCTCGGTCACGAGGCGCAGCATCGTCGTCTCGATGGCGTCGTCGTCGGGTCGTGCGTCGGTCATGTGCGTGCCTCCTCGGCGGGCGACAGGAGCGGAGCGTCGAGCGGCCCCTCGTGCGGTCCCTCCCCGGCTTCCAGAAGCGCCTTGCGGATCTCCGAGGCGAATTGGCGGCGCCACATGATGATCACCACGGCGGTCGTCGAGACGAACAGGATGTAGGGGCTGATGAACCAGCCCAGATAGGCGAGCGCGAAGAAGAACGCCCGCTGTCCGCGGGCGAAGTGACGCCCGGCGCTGACGTTCATGGCCGCGAGCCGCCGCACGGCCCGCAGCATCTCGGTGTCGCTCGCGCCGGATCCCTTCGGCGGCACGGCGCCGAGCAGGATGGCCGTGTAGTTGAACAGCCTGTAGGCCCAGGCGAACTTGAAGAAGGCGTAGACGAAGATCAGTGCGAGGCCGGCGACCTTCAACTCCCAGGTCAGGCGTTTGGCCCACGTCCCGAAGGGCAGCGTCGCGAACAGGTTCAGGACATCGTCCCCGGACCGCGACGGGGGGAGGACGGAGCCCAAGGCGATCAGTGACGTCGAGGCGAAGAAGGCCGTGCCGTTCTGCAGGGAGGCGTTGATCTGCGTATCGACCACCCGGTGTTCGCGGCCGATGACCTGGCGCGCCCAGTTGGCCCGGTGGCCGTTCATGATCTGGCTGAGGGAGACCATCCGTCCGCGCAGCCGGCCCACGGAGAGGCCGTAGGCGACCCAGGCGACGATGAAGTAGAGGAGCGCCCCGAGGTCGAGGTGCGAGAAGGCGGCGCTGCCGGCGGAGAAGTCGTTCATGGTCTCCGGATGGCGGATTCGCGAGGGGGCGATCCCGCATATCAGCCCGCGGGCGCGTACTGAACCCGCGCCGCCGAGGTCAGTCGCGCAGGATCCGGAAACCGCCGCCGGGCGGCACGTCGCCGCCGGCACGCACGGCCACGTCGGTCACGCGCGCACCGGCGGGACCCGACCGGCACAGGGCCTCCATCGCCGCCACGGCCTCCGGTGGGCCGCTGAACACCGCCTCGACCGTGCCGTCGTCGCGGTTGCGCACGGAACCCGAGAGGCCCCGGGCGCGGGCTTCCGCCTGCGTCCAGGCCCGGTAGGATACGCCCTGGACGCGACCCGTGACGATGACTGAAATCGTCCGGGTCTCGCTCATGCGGGTGCCGCTTCGTCTGACTGGGCCCGCGCCTGGCGACGCGGGCCGGGATGGCCTTACTCGGCCGCGATCGGGCGACGGACGCCGGCACCCAGGGCCGGGCTCCGCGTCGCACCGGTGCGGACATGGGTGGAGTAGAGCATCAGGCCTGTGAAGGCGATGCCGCCCACGATGTTTCCGATCAGCGTCGGGATCTCGTTCCAGAGCAGGTAGTCCATCACCGTCAGGTGGCCGCCCATGAGGATCGCCGACGGGAACAGGAACATGTTCACCACTGAGTGCTCGAAGGTCATGAAGAAGAACACCGTGATGGGCATCCACATCGCGATGACCTTGCCGGGCACCGAGGTCGAAAGCATGGCGCCGATGACGCCGGTGGAGACCATCCAGTTGCACAGCATGGCGCGGACGAAGAGGGTCAGCATCCCGGCGGCGCCGTACTTCTCGTAGCCGAGGGTGCGCGCCTCGCCGATGCCGGCGATGAGCTTGCCCACGGCGTTCGGCTCGGTGGCGAAGCCGAAGGTGAAGACGATCGACATCAACACCGCGGTGGTGAGCGCGCCCGCGAAGTTGCCGAAGAAGACCAGCACCCAGTTGCGGGCGACGCCGGCGACGGTGACGCCCGGCCGCTTGTCGATCAGGGCGAGCGGGGTCAGCACGCAGACGCCGGTGAACAGGTCGTAGCCGAGCAGGTACAGCATCGAGAAGCCGACCGGGAACAGCAGCGCCGCGACCAGAGGCTGACCGGTCGCCTGGTTGACGGTCACCGCAAAGGCGGCGGCGAGCGCCAGGATCGCGCCGGCCATGTAGGCCCGGATGAAGGTATCCTTGGTCGCCATGAAGACCTTTGCCTCACCGGCATCGACGGCCTTCTTCACGAAATCGGCGGGCGCCAAATACGACATGTACAACTCTCCCTCGCAGGCGCACGCCAATCATCGTTGGCCGACGGGCGCGCTGCGCAATCATGGATGGCTGGCCAGGCGTGGTGCTGCCGTTCGCCCTCCAGCTCGATCGTGGGCAAGCATGTCGCGTACCAAGTGCGCGGCGCTCAGGCGGGAAGGCCGCGGGCCCAACTGCTGAGTTCCCGGAGATAGGCCGACGGCAGCTGCGCCGCGCGCGCCGCCGCGACGACGGCGTCCAGATATCCGGGCCGCGGGCGGCCAGGCGCGGTCGAGCATCCGCGATAGATCAGAGCACGCTTGACGCCCTCCCCCGTGCGGACCGGGAGCGCCGCCTTCGTGTAGAGCCCCCCGGCGACGCCCTCGTAGCGGTCGAGCGCCGGGATGTCGTCGACAGCCAACTCCCACAGGACGCCCCAGACGGTGCGTCGGGGATCGGGCACGACGGAGGCGTAGCCCTCACGCATGATGATGAAGCGGTAATTCGGCAGGTGCCCGCCACCGATCAGCCGCGAAACCGGGCAGCGGAGCGCCATCGCGGCGGCATCCATGTTGGCGCCGTAGGCGAAATAGAGGGGCATGTGGCCGCGCTTGGTCGGCCGAGCGCCCGAATTACCGTCCGGGCTTGCGCTCGTCGCGCTGGACCGACCACTCGTTCGCCCGCATGGCCGCACAGGCGAGTGCCAGCGTGAAGGCGGGGATCACGAATGTCACGAAGATCTCCCCCGAGCCCATGGTCTGATGCGCCGCAGCACGCGCCTCCCGATCCAATGTAAGCCCATCGCCGCACAAGGCCAGATCGCCGCGAAGAAAGCGGTCGCCGGCCGCAGGACGGGCGCATTGGCGATCCCGAAGCTCATGGCGGTGATCGGCGTGACGCAGCCGATCACCGCGAAGCACCGGCGCTGTTGTTCAGCGCCGTCGCCAGGAGCTTGGTCTGCGCGTCGTGAACCGCCGTCGCGACGGCGGATGCGACGCGCCTGCCGCGATCAGGCGAATTCCAGGATCACCGCGTCGACGGCGAGGCTGTCGCCCTCCTTGGCGTGGATCTTCGCCACCGTGGCGTCGCGCTCGGCGCGGAGCATGTTCTCCATCTTCATCGCCTCGACGACCGCGATCGGCTCACCGTTCTTTACCTCCTGGCCCTCGGTGACCAGGATCTGCTTCACGAGTCCGGGCATCGGGCAGAGCACCTGCTTGCCCGAGCCCGCCTGCTCCTTCACGGGCATCAGGGCGGCGAGCTCCGCCTCGCGGCGGGTATAGACCCGGGCCCTCGCGGGCCGCCCCGCATGCTGCAGGAACACCCCGTTGAGCAGGCTGCGCACCTGGAT
>NZ_BACT01000990.1:0-2674 GCF_000333255.1 Methylobacterium sp. B1
CTCGCGGCGCCCCTGCACGATGTCGGCAAGGTCGGCATCCCGGACGGCGTCCTGCTCAAGCCCGGCCCGCTCGACCGGGACGAGTTCGACCTGATCAAGACGCATCCGGCGATCGGCCGGCGCATCCTGGGCGGGAGCGCCTCCGAACTGATCCGGCTGGCCGCCGAGATCGCCGAGTTTCACCATGAGAAATGGGACGGCGGCGGCTACCCGCACGGGCTCGTCGGCGCCGCGATTCCCCTCTCGGCCCGGATCGTCGCGGTGGCGGACGTGTTCGACGCCCTGACCACCGCGCGGCCCTACAAGGCTGCGCTGCCCTTCGACGCGGCCCTGGACTGCATCCGCGCCGACAGCGGCCGCCACTTCGACCCGGCCTGCGTGGAGGCCTTCTGCGCGCGCTTCCCGGACATCCGCATCGCCGGCGGGCAGAACCGGGCGGGGGTGCGGCCGAATGCGGGGCCGGTCACCGAACCCTGGGCGCGGGTGCCGACCCTGCTCCGCGAGGTCGCCGCCCCGTCGCCGGCCCCGGCGGGATGGCGCGTCAGCAGCCCCGAGGCGCTCCTGACGCCATCGGTGAACCCGGGCTCGTCTGCGCCGTTGATCGCGGACTCGCACGGATCACGGACGGAGCCGCACCATGACCACGACCTGGAAGACGCTGCCGGAGATCGCCCTGGCCCGCCGGATCTCCCTGGACGCGGCCCGGCGCCTGGTCGACGGGGCGAAATGCCCCAAGGTGTTCCGCGCGGACGGCACCGTCTACCTCATCTGAGCGCGGGCCGGGCGGATGACGCATCCCCCGGAAGCCCCTAACCTTCTGGCATGCGCATCTTCCACACGCCCGATTCAGGCCGGCACGATCCCGAACGCTACCTGCGGCGCGGCACGCCGATCCCGCATCCCGAGCAGGCCGCCCGCTACGCGATCCTGCGCGACGCGGCCCTGCGGGGCGGCCACGACCTCGGCGAACCGGCCGATCACGGCCTCGACCCGATCCGGGCGGTGCACGATCCGGACTACGTGGCGTTCCTGGCCGAGGCCTGGGCGCGCCGGGGCGAGATCCCCGACATCGGCGACGAGATCCTGACCGGATCCTTCGCCCGGCCGCAGATGCACCGGAGGCCCGCCGGCCTCCTCGGGCGGCTGGGCCTCTACACCGCCGACACCTCGACGCCGATCCGCGCCGGCACCTGGGCGGCGGTCTACGGGTCGGCGCAATGCGCGGTCGCGGCCGCCGACGCGGCCCTCGCGGCGGGGCACGCCTACGCCCTGTGCCGCCCGCCCGGCCACCACGCCTATGCGGAGTCCGCCGGCGGCTTCTGCTTCCTCAACAACAGCGCCATCGCGGCCGAGCGGATGCGCGCCGCCACCGGCGGCCCGGTGGCGATCCTCGACATCGACGTCCATCACGGCAACGGCACGCAGGGGATCTTCTACGCCCGCGCCGACGTGCTGACGGTCTCGGTCCATGCCGACCCGTCCGACTACTTCCCGTTCTTCGCCGGCTACGCCGACGAGACCGGGACCGGGGCGGGGGCGGGGTTCAACCGCAACCTGCCGCTGCCGCCGGGCTCGGGGGACGCGCTATGGCTCGAGGCCCTGGAGGCGGGTCTCGCGGCTGTCGCCGCGCACCGGCCCCGGGCCCTCGTGGTGGCGCTGGGCCTCGACGCCGCCGCGGACGACCCGATCGGCGCCCTCGCGGTGACCCGGGCGGGGTTCGTCGGGGCGGCGGAGCGGATCGCCCGGGCCGGGCTGCCCACGGCCCTGGTGCAGGAGGGCGGCTACCTCTGCGCGGCCCTGCCGGACAACCTCGCGGCCTTCCTCGCGGCCTTCGACGCCGCGCGCTGAGCCCCGCATCGCGTCCGCCCCCGCGGTGCAGGCGTGATGCGATCGTGATCGCCGGGGCGCCGGATCGGCTACCCGGATGTGGTCGACCCGATGCCACAACCGACCTATCAGGGCGGGGCGGGCGCCGCCGACGCGTCCCGGGCGGGAGGAACGGACGATGGGCGCGGGCGAGGTGGGCTTAGGCGAGGCGGCCAGCGCTCCGTGGTACGCGGGTCTCACCCGGCGCCACTGGCGGATCCTGTGGGGCAGCTATCTCGGCTGGATCTTCGACGGCTACGAGGCGGTGGCCCTGGTCTACGCCCTGCGTCCGGCGCTGGCCTCGATCCTCACCCCCGAGCAGGCCCAGGCGCCGGCCTCCTACGTGGGGCTCGCCATCGGCATCACGCTGCTCGGCTGGGGGATCGGCGGCCTCATGGGCGGGATCGCGGCCGACTATATCGGCCGCAAGCGCATGATGATGATCTCGATCCTCGGCTACGCGGTCTTCACCGGGCTGACCGCCTTCGCCGGGAGCTTCACGCAGCTCGCGATCCTGCGGTTCATCACGGGGCTCGCCATCGGCTCGGAATGGTCCACCGGCATCGCCCTGGTGGCCGAGACCTGGCCGAACCGGGCGCGGCCGAAGGGCTGCGGCTTCCTGCAATCGGGTTTCGGCGGCGGCGCGGTGCTGGCCGCCATCGTGTGGGCCGTGCTCGCGGCCACCGAGCCCCTGGGCCCGGAATCCTGGCGGATCCTGTTCGCGCTGGGTGCCCTGCCGGCCTTCGTCTGCCTGTACCTGCGGCGGGCGCTGGAGGAATCCGAGCAGTGGATGCAGGCGCTCAAAGCG
>NZ_BACT01000989.1:0-3525 GCF_000333255.1 Methylobacterium sp. B1
CGATGTCCGGCGCCTCGGTGAGCGCGTCGATGAGCGGCAATTCGGTGGTGCCGGGATTGCCGAAGATGTAGCGCACCCCCTCCGAGCGCAGCACCTCCACCAGGAGGTCGGCGCCCCGGCGCCGGCCGGCGGTCTCCACGGTCTCGATCGACATGCCCTGTCCTCTCCGGCGGAATCAGCGGGAGGCTAAACCATGGGCGGGCCGGGGCAATGCCGCGGCTCCGCCCGCATCCCGAGAGCCGACCGAGAGCCGAACCGTCACGCCGATCGCGAAGAGGGTGCCGGAAGAGGGGGCCGGCGCCCGATGCGGCCCCCTTGCGGACGGCGTGCGGCGGGCCGCAACCGATCGGCAGCCTTTCTGGCGTAACCTGCCGTGGCCGGGATGCTCCCGCCCCCTCAGGCGCAGGCCTGAAGGTCCATGCCACCGACCAGGACGACACCCATGCGGATCGCGGCTCCCCTTGCGCTCCTGGCCACGCTGGGCCTCCCCGCCATCGCGCAGGCGCAAGGCTTGGAGCGCGGCGCCCAGGAGGGCGCCTCGCGCGGCGAGGAGATGGCGGGCCCCCTCGGGGCGATCGTCGGCGGCGCGATCGGTGCCGCCGTAGGCACGGCCAACGGCATCCTCGGCGTCGACCGGCGAGAGCGCTTCCGCATCTACGCCCTCGGCGAGCGCCGCCCGTCCGTCGCCCTCGCGGGCCCCGTTCGGGTCGGAACCGTGCTACCGGAGGAGGGCGTCGTGTATTACGATGTCCCGCGCGAGTTCGCTTTGCCGGAGTACAGCTACACGATCGTCAACGGCCATCCGGTGCTCGTCGAGCCGCGCACGCGCCGCATCGTGGAGGTGATCGACTGACGGTTCCCTCCCGGTGGGCGCGGCTGGCGCGGCTGAGGGATTCGGCGAGATGGCGCGGGCGATCCGCTGCGGAGGACACAGGTGGCCCAGACCGCGATCCTGTCGGCGCCCCCGGTGACGGGATGAGCGCGCGCAACACCGCAGAGGCCGATCGGAGACACTGGTTCTACGACAACCGGCTCCTGGTCTGCGCGTTCTGTCTGCTCGCGTTCGTGGTCATCTTCTGGCAGGTGAGCCGGTTCGAAGGCTTCCAGCCCATCTTCACCTGCGCCCGGGATCAGGACGTCGATCGCGGGCTGCTCTCCGCCGGGATGCGGGCGTGCATGAGCGACGCGACCTCGCAGGCCGCCCAGGCCCGCTGCATGCACGTCGTCTACGTGCTGGCCTGCACGGAGGAGCGCTGGCGCTGACGCCGCCGCGTCAGGGCGCGCCAAACGCTCCGACAGCCCCAGGCCGAGCGCCAGGGACGCCGCGGGCCCGGGGGCATCGGCGGAGACGGATCTCCGTGCGGGCGACGCGGTTGCGCAGGCGCCCGGCCCGCCAGAGGGCGCCGGTCTCCACCGCGAGGCCGCGGGCGTAGAGGCTGGCGCGCAGGCTGCGGGCGTCCCAGGCCGGCGGCCTCAACGGCGTCGCCGATCACCACCGACCCGTCGCGCCTCATGACCGGACGGAACGGCGCCCCCATCGGAAACCCTATGCGAATCGAGCCCGCGGACGACGCGCATCATGTCCGCGACCATCGCGGTGCTCTGCGGTCTCCCCGCCTCGGGCCCGGGGCGGAGGCCGGGCGACGCTCAGGCGCGCAGCTGTGCCACGAAGGCCCGGATGAACGGCGGCAGCCCGTCGAGGTCGCGCAGGCACAGGGTCAGGTCGCGCCGCGCCCAGGAATCGGCGAGGGGCACCACCGCCAGGGCGAGGCCCTGGGCGGCGCGGGCGGCGGCGCTCTCGGGAAGGACCGCCAGCCCGACCCGTGCCTCGACGAGCCGGCAGACGGCGTCGAAGTCCCGCAGCTGCACCCGCAGGCGCATCGGCCGCCCCTCCCGCACCGCCTGGGCGACGAGGAACCGGCTGATGGCGCTGCGCCGGTCGAGGCCGACGAGGTCGTGGCCGAGCAGCTCGGCGAACGGGATCGTCCCGCGCGCCGCCAGGGGGTGATCCCGGGCCGCCACCAGCACGAACCGGTCCTCCCGGAACGGGAAGGTCCGCAGCGAGCCGGTATCCACCGTGCCGGACAGGATGCCGAGATCGGCCGCCCCCTCGGCCACCAGCCCGACGATCTCCTCGGAGGTGCGCTCGTCGATCTCGACGCCGATCCCGGGGTGATCGGCCAGGAAGGCCGAGAGCGCGTCCGGCAGGAACTCGGTCAGCGCGTTGGTGTTGGCCAGCACCCGGATCTGGCCGAAGGCGCTCCCCGAGAAGGCCGCCATCTCCTCGCGCAACCGCTCCACCCCGGCCAGGACCTCCCGGGCGTGGACGAGGAGGGCTCGCCCGGCCGGGGTCGGGCTGACGCCCTGCCGGCCCCGGGTCAGCAGCGCCGCGCCGAGGGACTCCTCCATCAGCCGGATCCGCGTCGAGGCGGCCGCCAGGGCGAGGTTCGCCCGCGCGGCCCCGTGGGTGATCGAACCGGCCTCGACCACGTGCCGGAACAGGCCGAGATCGGTGAGATCGAACCGCATCATCGCGCAGGCGCCTCCCGACACGCCATCTGCACCGGCGCGGCCCGGGCAGCCCGGAACCGGCCCTGGACCTGCCCTGCCCTGGCCCGGCTCTGGACGATTCCTGGCCCGGTCGCGCGTCGACGGCCCCGGCCGTCGCCGGGCCACGGTAGCGGGCGGCCGCCCGTCTGTCAGGAATTCCCACCGGCCGCGCCCCGGCATCGGCCCGAGCCCGAGCCCAGGGGGCGCTGCAGGAACGGCCGGGTGCGCCGGTCCCGGGCAGAGACGGACCAGTCCCGAGGTATCCGGCACGGTATAGCGCGCGATTTCACCGGTCTATCGACTTAGAAAATCCGGGTCAATTTCGGAAAAATCCAAATATGGCCCTCGCAAAAGTCAATAATTCTGCAAATATCAGCAATCCTGTTTCAATTCAGATTTACCGGACGTTAACGCCGCATGTCTCAATGATCATCGAATAGTCTTGCAAGGCTTCGCGACGATGGCTTCTGCGTCAGAACATTGGATCGACCGGCCGTCCCGCGATCGCCTGCGGCGCTCCGGCTCCGATACGCCCGCGAACCGGTCCGGGCGCCGCTGATGGACGCGCTCCTCGTCGACGACAGCGCCACCATGCGGATGCGCCTCCGCCGCCTGCTGGAGGCCAAGCCCGACATGTCCGTCACCGATCACGGCGACCCGGTCGCCGCGATGGTCGAGGCGCGGATGCGGGCCTTCGATATCGTCCTGGTCGACTGCCACATGCCCGGCATCGACGGGATCGCCTTCATCCGGCAGATGCGGACCATCCCGCATTACGCGCAGGTGCCGATCGTGATGATCACGAGCGACATCTCGGACGCGGTGCGGCTCGCCGCCCTGGAGGCGGGGGCGACCGATTTCCTCGACAAGTCCATGCAGGGCGTCGAACTCACCGTCCGGCTGCGCAACATGATCCGGCTCGCCCGGGCGGTGCGGCGGCTCGCCGAGCAGGCGGCCTGGCTCGACGGCGCGGTG
>NZ_BACT01000988.1:0-5192 GCF_000333255.1 Methylobacterium sp. B1
GGCGGTGAGGTAAAGACGGCGCCGTTCGACAGGTAATATCCTTATGGCGCCCATCCCGGCCGCGCCGAGGGCGTTGCCGAGGGCCGCGAAGCTGGCATTGCGGCCGAGACGCTCGCCAGCGTGGGCACGCCCGACGAGTCCGATGCTGATCGCCGCGATGGCCGGTGTGAGCACGCAGCTCGCGGCCGAGTGCAGTGCCATTGCCAGGAGCACGATCAGGAAGCTCGGCCAGACCGCCAGCGCGAAGGCGCTGCCGGCGATCCCGATCACCGCCACGGCAGCGGCGAAGCGCTTCGAGCGCACGACGTCGACGAAGGCGCCGCCCGGGACCTGGCCCAGCAGCGCCACGAGGCTCCCCACGGTCAGGGCGAACCCGATGTCGGATTGGGTCCATTTCGCCTGGGAGAAGTAGACGGCCAGGAAAGGGCCGAACCCGGTCTGCAGGTTGGCCACGAAGAACGCGAAGGCATCTAGGCCGTAGCGGCTCGTTGCCGAGATCACGCGTCCCCCCTGTGCGGCAGGAACCGCCGACGCGCGCGCGGCCTCGCCCGCCGGATCCTTCAGGCGGCCCGGACGGGAGCGGATGTCCTGACGGGACAGCTCACGTTCGCGCGGAGTGGCGGCGGTTCGGGCCTTCGACCGGGCCACCGTCACTTATCCGGTGCCTTCTCCGGAGGGCGGGCGGGCGCGGTCGCGGCCGGCGCCGCCGCGCCCGAGGCCGCACTACCCGGAGCGGGCGAGGTCGGAGCCGCCGCGGCGGGGGCCGGTTGCGACGGTGCCGCCGAGCCCGGCGCCGGATTGGCCGGCGGCGTGGTCGCCTGCTCGCCCTCCGCCGCCGGCGCGGCGGGGCTGGCGGGCCCGAGAACCACGATCGGCTCCCCGGCCTTGTATTCCGGTGACACGCGGACCTGGTTGCGGGTCAGCGCGACCGAGAGCTTGCGCTCCTTGCCGCCGTCCGGCGTGAAGCGCAGGGCGCGCCAATCCACCGCGATCTTGCGGGTTCCGACCCCGAGGAAGCCGCCGAAATCGATGATGGCGGCCCTGGGATGGCCCTCCTTGTCGATGATGATGTCGATGACGCGCCCCAGTTCGTCGCCGCCGGCGCTGCGCACGCTGCGACCGAGCAGGCTCTCGTAATCCTGCGTGTCGAGGACCGTGGCCGGTGTTCCCTGCTGCTGCGTCTGGGTCGTGGAAGGCGGCGAAGTCCCGGCGGCCGGCGGTGCGGCCGGCGCCGCCGCGGGCGGAGAAGTCGGCGGTGTCGGAGTTGGCGCCGGAGCCGGCGCGGGAGCCGGAGTCGCGGACGGAGGCGCGGCCGGTGCGTGCGGCGCTGCCTGCCCGGCCGCACCCTCGCTGCCGCTCACCTGCGCCGCAGCCCCCGACGCCCAGAGGGCGAGCGTCACGGCCGCGATCATCCGGTTGGTTCTGAACACGCTTCGTCCTCTGAGGAAGGGCCGGGCTGCACCGGCGCGCCGGCGCGTCCACGACCGTATCGGCCGGTTCCGGGTCCGCCGCCGGCTGGACCCCGCCTGCGGATGGCGTCATGCCGCAGGACCTGGGCGAAGTTATGGACCGCAGCGGCCAGACAGCAAGACGCGAACCGCGCGCTTCGGCGGTCTGCCACAAAGGATACGGCGATGATGACCGGGGGCGCGACGGCACTGTCTGGTTTTCGCCGCATCCCCGGCGTAGACAACCGCTTATAAGCCCATGCGAGCCGCGGACGGCACCGCGGCCACTGTCGAGGACCACACGATGTCGACCCTCCCCACGTCGAGATGCGCCGCAGCGCGCGGCCTTGCGCTCGGCGCTGCCCTGGCCGGCCTCGTGGCCGGCTGCCAGGCGCTCGGTGGCGGCGGCGGCGTGATGCCCGCGACAGAGGTCGGCCTGCCGCCCTCGCTGCGCGGATCTCTGCCGAACCGCGAGCCGCGCAATGCTGCGGTCGATGCCGATGGTCAGCCGCTCCAGACCGCTCCGACGAAGCAGCTGGCGATCCCGAAGACCGCCGGCGGGGCGACCCGCACCGCCGATAGCGGGGAGCGCCGGATCCGGCGCGAGGATCTCGACGGCGGCAATGCGGCGGTCGGTGGCAGTGGCAGCAGCGGCGCAATGGGTCCGATGCTGTCGCCCGGCGGCAGCGTCGGCCTCGGCGGGAAATTCTGAGCCGTCAGGCCGAGACCGCCGCGCCCGCTCAGGAGGGGCGCGCGTAAGGGCCGTCGAAGGCCTAGATCCGGGCGCGATAGCTCGGATCGGCGACTTCGTCTTCGCCGGCGCCGGGGCTCGATGCGCCTGCGAGGACCGCCGGATCGATGTCGATCACGTAGCCGCCGAATTCGGTGCTGTAGGTCAGAGCCTTCCAGGGAAGCGGGTGGTGGGTCTCACCCAATCCGAGGAATCCCCCGAAGGCCAGCACCACGTAGGCGACCTGTCCGGAAACCTTGTCCACCATGAAATTGTGGACGGCGCCCAGGTGGCGGCCGCTGCTGTCGTACACGGCGGTGCCTTCGACCTTGTTCGACGCGATCAGCCGGGGGCTCTCGTCGATGGCGATGCCCTCGCCGGCGGGATCGAGCTCCAGGGTGCCGGGCTTTCTCAAGGCGCGTTCGTTGGGCAGGTCCGTCGGCATGATGTCTCCCGATCCATGAGCGGGATCGTGCCCGCGTGGCGGTCCCTGGCTCACTAAGCGCCTGGGCCGGGACGGGTTCCGCCTCCTGAGCCGGTGGCCGGGCGAGCGCCGGCCTCTCAGAGGTCGGGTGGTATCCCGGCGCTCCTCCGCCGCTGATTGATCCGGTCGCGGACCGATCGGCTGGCCAGCAGCATCTCGAACCCGAAGGCCACGAGGGCGCACAGGGTGCAGAGGATCGCCGCGCCGAACAGACCGAACAGCAATGTCGTGACCGTGCTGTCGCGCATGGCTCCGACGAACAGGGTCAGCACCGATCCGCAGGTCGCCACGCCGCCCAGCGCGGCCAGGAACACGGCGGCATCCAGGGCCAGCGAGCGCCGGTGCAGCCGATCCAGGCGCCGTCCGAGGAGGATGCGCTCCGCATCGCCGGCGCCCGCGAGGAGCCCGGAGACGTGGTCGGCCTGATCGGCCACGCGCGCGAGCCGCGCGCCGAAGACGTTGAGCAGCGTCGCGATGCCCGACAGCAGGAACACGGGGCTCAGCGCCACCTGGACGACGTGAGCGGTGCTTTCCGGGCTGGCGAGGGTGATCGGATCGGTCATGCGGGCGGGCTGATGCACCCGGTGGACGGGCGCTGCAATTCCGGCGCGTTCAGACCAAGCCGCGGCCCGGCGCGATGCCGGGCGCGGAAGGCTCGGCCCGCACCAGGAGACCGAGACTCGTGACCAGTCCGGTGGCGAGCAGGAGCGCGAGCGTGAGGGTCGGGGCAAACATGCCTGTACTTCACGTGCAGGATTGTTAAAGGCAGGTTTCACGCCCGGCGGTCGGCCGAATAATCTTGGCGGCGGCGTCCATCCGGCGATCCCGCAGGGGATTTCTGCGCCTGCCTTGTGGATGAGGCGTTTCCAAAGGCAATTTCCCCTTGGAACGGCGGCGGCACCGCTTAGTTGCTGCTATGCTGGCTCGGCCGTGGGGCGATCATGCCCCGGCCTGCGGCCCGAGAACCGGAGGATGTTGATGGCCACAAAGACCGAGAAGGCTGCGCCCAAGGCGGCCAAGACCACCAAGACTGCGGAGAAGGCCGCCCCGGCCAAGGCTGCGAAGCCCGCCGCCGAGAAGTCGGCCGGCGCCAAGCCGAACGCTCTGCAGCAGCCGCTGAAGCCGTCGGCCGAGCTCGGCGCCATCGTCGGGACCAGCCCGCTGCCGCGCGGCGAGGTGGTCAGCAAGGTTTGGGACTACATCAAGAAGAACAACCTTCAGAACCCGCAGAACAAGCGTGAGATCCTCGCCGACGACAAGCTCAAGAAGGTCTTCGGTAAGGACAAGTGCACGATGTTCGAGATGAACAAGCATCTCGCTGCGCACCTGAAGGCCTGATCTCGCCCTAGAGCCAAGTCCGGCATTCTCTCCGGGCCGACGGCTCTAGGAGCCCTGCGGCGTTCCCCGTCGTACGGGAAGACCGGCCGTGTGGCTTGGTATGACGCGGACGAGAGTCCGGCATCCAGAGCCGCCGGTCCGATCCCTCGTGGCGAACGCGCCGCCTGAACCCGAGGCGCCCGACGTATCGCCAGCGCGGGCTTGTCGATGCGCCGCCGCGCAGATTTCGCCGTCCCAGACCCGCACGGTTCGAGCCCCGCTTCGGCGGTCGCCGGCGTTGCCCCCACCGATCCCGGCTTCAAGCGAGGCCCTGCAGGACCCCTCCGTCGACCCTC
This sequence comes from Methylobacterium sp. B1, assembly GCF_000333255.1. NCBI lineage: Bacteria > Pseudomonadati > Pseudomonadota > Alphaproteobacteria > Hyphomicrobiales > Methylobacteriaceae > Methylobacterium > Methylobacterium sp. B1. Next base: position 4,336 of record NZ_BACT01000988.1, read on the forward strand.
AGGGCGGCGCCGGTGGTGGCGCTCGCGGCCGGGCTGCAGAGGTAGGCGACGAGATTGGCCACCTCGTCTACCCGCGCCAGCCGCTGGATCAGCGACGAGGGGCGATGCTCCGCGACGAATTTCCGGCCCATGGCCTCGAGGTCGGTATCGGCTGCGCCTCCGGCCATCTGCCGCATGAAGTCCGCGACACCCTCCGAGAGGGTCGGGCCGGGTAGGACACTGTTGACCGTCACGCCGCTGCCGGCCACCGTCTGCGCCAGACCGCGGGAAATCGCGAGCTGCGCCGTCTTGGTCATTCCATAGTGGACCATCTCGGTCGGCGTGTTGATGCCCGACTCGCTGGAGATGAAGATCACCCGTCCCCAGCCCCGCTCCGCCATGCCGGGCGTGTAGGCGCGCGACAGGCGCACGCCGCTCATCACGTTGACGTCGAAGAAGCGCTGCCAGTCGGCATCCGGGATCTCGAAGAACGGCTTCGGCTCGAAGATCCCGGTGTTGTTGACCAGAATGTCGACCGCCGGGACAGCCTTGACCAGGGCTGAAGCGCCCTCAGCGGTGGCGACATCGCCCGGTGCCGCAAAGGCGCGGCCGGCCCGCGTCTCGCCCCGCAGCTTCGCGAGGGCGGCCTCGACCCGCTCGGGCGTGCGACCGTTGATGCCGACCTCCGCACCGAGGTCGCAGAGTTCCTTGGCGATGGCGTAGCCGATGCCGCCGGTCGACCCGGTGACCAGGGCCTTCCGGCCGGTGAGATCGAGATCCATGGGGCGCTCCAGCATGGGACACACCCCATCAACGCAAGCCGGCGTCCCGCGTGGCATACGCGATCCGGTTAGCCGCTCCGACTCCGCCGCAGGACG
>NZ_BACT01000987.1:0-1978 GCF_000333255.1 Methylobacterium sp. B1
GGCCCACCAGACCGACGCGCTGGCCCGGCTCGATGACGAGGTCGAAATCCGTGAAGACGGGGCGCCCGTCCGGATAGCTGAAGGCGACGTGCTCGAACTCGATCTTGGCGCCCTGGCCTGTGAGCGGCTGCGCTTCCGGATGATCCACGAGATCGTGGGGCTGAAGCAGGGTGTGCAGGGCCTCGGCCAGCCGGGCGGTGTGCTGGGTCGCGTCGACCAGCGCGACCGCGAGGTCGCGGGTGGCCGCCAGGATGCGGATGCCGAGCGTGCAGACCAGCACGACCTGACCGTTCGTCGCCTGTCCGGCCTCCCACATCTGGATCGCCCAATAGAGCAGGCCGAACACGGCAAGCACGGTCAGCACCGCGTGCACGATGCGCAGCTTCTCGAGGTAGAGGAGCGACGAGCGCCGCGCCCGCATCTCGGTCGCGATGGTGCCCTCGAAGCGCTGCCCCTCGCGCTTGAAGGCCGAGAAGGCGCGCACGAGCGACATGTTGCCGACGAGATCGACCATCTCGCCGTCGACGCTGGCGGCCTTGGCGGCGAAGTCGTGGTGCAGCGGCTTGCCGGCCGAGGCCATCTTGAACATCAGCACGACGACGGCCGCGAACACGCCCGCCAGGATGCCCGCCATGGTGAGGTTGACGGTGGCGATGTAGGCGATCGCCCCGAAGGCCGCGACCGTCGGCGGCATCACGTTGAACACGAACATGTTCTCGACCGTGAAGATCGCGTTCGAGGTCGCCGTGATGCGCGACGCCAGGGTGCCCGGCTGGCGGTCGGAGAAGAAGGTCGGGGAATGGCCGGTCATGTGCCGGAACAGGTCGCGCCGGATGTCGCCGGTGATCCCCACGAAGGTGAAGGCGCCGGTCAGCGCCGCCACGCGCCAGAGCATGTTGTCGGCGGCGATGAAGGCGACCAGGACCGCGAGCGCGCTCCAGACGACCGTGTTGCCCGGGCCGGGCCCCTTCGTCAGCGCGTCGACCACGCCCTTGAGGGCGTAATCGGTGGAGACCGAGAAGCCGACGGCGCCGAGCACGGAGATCAGGATGACCAAGTGCGGCAGCCAGCGGCGGCGGAGATACCGCGCGACGAAGGCGAAGGGCCTGTCGGCGTATCGGTGCAGCTCTTCCATCGCGGTGACCATTCCGTATTCGCGCGGCTTTGGCTTACGGGCTGAGGCGGCGTGCAGAGCGGGCGCAGTCTGACCCGCAGCGGCAACGCGAGAGCGTTGCCATATGTTTCACCGGCCCGCACCTTCCGTGCGCTTTTATCCGCAGAACCTGAACGTCGCTTGAGCGGCGCGGAAACACCCTTGCGAATCCGATGCCGCGCCCGGTCAGGCCGTGTGCTCCGTCGGACGCGTCTCCGGCATGATCAGCGCCACCAGCATGAAAGCCGCGAACCCCACGATCGCGAGCCCCAGGAAGGCGCTGTGGCTGCCGAGATGGTCGGCCATGATGCCGGCAAGCGAGGTCGAAAGGGCGGCGCCGATGCCCATGGCCGTGCCGACCGCGCCGAGGGCGAGGTTGAAGCGGCCGGTGCCACGGGTGAGATCCGACACGATCAGCGGCACCATCACGCCCAGCACCGACGCCGAGATGCCGTCCAGCACCTGGATGGCGACGAGACCGTAGGGGTTGGTCGTGTAGGCGAGCAGCAGGCCCCGGACCGGCAAGGCGCCGAATCCGAACAGCAGCACCGGGTAGCGGCCGAAGCGCTCGGCGGCCCGGCCGACCGCAGGGGCGCTGACCGCCAGCACCGCCTGCGGGACCATGATGCAGGCGGCGACCAGCGCGGTGGCGGTCTCGCTCGCCCGCAGGGTCAGGACGCTGCCGACCAGGGGCAGCATCGCGGCGTTGGCGAGGAAGAACAGCACCATGCAGGCCGCGAACACAGGAGGCTTCCGATTGGTCAGCAGGGCGCGGATGCTGTCCTTTGCCGGTCGACGGCGCCGCCTGGCCCGTGGCCGGCTCCT
>NZ_BACT01000986.1:0-13420 GCF_000333255.1 Methylobacterium sp. B1
CGCAGTTCCTGCAGGACGGCGCCGCCGGCACGATGCCGACGCATCTCGGCATCGTCTTCGACAAGTCGGAAGGGTCGTTCCGCAAGGAGATGTTCCCAGACTACAAGGGCCACCGCCCGGACGCGCCCGACGACCTCAAGCGGCAGATGCCCCTGATGCGCGACGCGGTGCGGGCCTTCGGCCTGCACGCGGTGGAGCTGGAACGCTACGAGGCCGACGACCTCATCGCGACCTATACCCGCCAGGCCGAGGCGCGGGGCGCGGGCGTCATCATCGTCTCCTCCGACAAGGATCTGATGCAGCTCGTGGGACCGCAGGTGCGGTTCTACGATTTCGAATCCGGTGCAAAGGGCAAGCCGGGCTACCGGCCCGAGCGCAACCTCGATGTCGAGGCGATCATCGCCAAGTGGGAGGGGCTTCAACCCAACCAGATCGGCGACGCGCTGGCGCTGATCGGCGACACCTCCGACAACGTGCCAGGTGTGCCGGGCATCGGCTTGAAGACCGCCGCGGCGCTGATCAAGGAGTTCGGCAGCCTCGAGGCGCTGCTGGAGCGGGCGGGCGAGATCAAGCAGCCCAAGCGCCGGGAAACCCTGCTCGCCAACGTCGATCAGGCCAAGCTGTCGCGCAAGCTCGTGGCCTTGATGGAGGATGTGCCGGTCCCGGTGCCGCTCGACGATCTCGGCGTGCCCGAGCCCGATCCGGAGAAGCTCGTCGGCTTCCTGAAGGCGATGGAGTTCAACACCCTGACGCGCCGCATCGCCCAGATGCTGCACGTCGACCCCGAGGCGGTGAAGCCCGATCCGCGGCTCCTGCCCGGAGCCCGGCCGCATGGCTACGGCAACGGGGCCGGCGGCAGCAACGCGGTGCCATTCTTCGGCGATTCCGTACCGCCGGATCCCGAGACCGCGGCGGCCGGGGCCGAGCGCCCGCCGGGCGCCGCACCGCCCGAGGGCGGCGCGGTGGACCCCTTCGCGGATCTTGACCTGCCGGACGCGCCCGCCAAGCCCCGGGCCCCCGTCGAGGCGACGCCTGGCAACGTCGTGGCGGCCCGGGCCGCGGAGGCCGTGGCCCCCTTCGACACCGCCGCCTACGAGACCGTCACGTCTCTGGAGCAGCTCGACGCCTGGATCGCCGAGGCCGAGGAAGCCGGTGTGATCGCGGTCGACACCGAGACGGACGCGCTCGACGCCCACAAGGCCGGCCTGGTCGGCGTCTCGCTGGCGGTGTCCACGGGACGGGCCTGCTACATCCCGCTGGCGCACGTGCAGGCCGCCAAGGTGCAGGCCGACGCCACCGACCTGTTCGGCGAAGGGGCCGCGCCCTCCGACGTGGTCGAGCCGGTCCCGGGCCAGATCCCCCTGAAGGATGCCGTCGCCCGACTGAAGCCGCTTCTGGAGAATCCCGGCGTCCTGAAGGTCGGCCAGAACCTCAAATACGATTGGGTCGTGCTCGCCCGCTACGGCGTCGAGGTGGCGCCCTTCGACGACACGATGCTGATCTCCTACGTTCTCGATGCCGGGAAGGGCGGCCACGGCATGGACGAGCTGGCCCGCCGCCATCTCGGCCACCAGCCGATCACGTTCTCGGATGTCGCCGGCACCGGCCGCAACAAGGTGAGCTTCGACCGGGTCGCGATCGACAAGGCCACCGCCTACGCGGCCGAGGATGCGGACGTGACGCTCCGCCTGTGGCGGATGATGAAGCCGCGCCTCGTCGCCGAGCACCGGGTCGCGGTCTACGAGACCCTGGAGCGCCCGCTCCTGCCGGTCATCGCCCGGATGGAGCAGCGCGGCATTCGGGTCGACCGGGACATGCTGAGCCGCCTCTCGGGGGATTTCTCGCAGATCCTCGTGCGCCTGGAGGAGGAAATCCAGGAGGATGCCGGCGAGAAATTCTCGGTGGGCTCGCCGAAGCAGATCGGCGACATCCTGTTCGGGAAGATGGGCCTGCCGGGCGCCAAGAAGACGCCCTCCGGCCAATGGGCCACACCGGCCACGCTCCTCGAAGAACTGGCCCAGGCCGGGCACGAACTGCCCAAAAAGATCCTGGAGTGGCGCCAGCTCTCGAAGCTGAAATCCACCTATACTGACTCGCTCCAGACCCATGCGGATCGCGAGACCGCGCGGGTCCACACCTCGTTCTCGCTGGCGGCGACCACTACGGGTCGGCTGTCCTCCTCCGAGCCGAACCTGCAGAACATCCCGATCCGCACCGAGGAGGGCCGGCGCATCCGCCGCGCCTTCGTGGCGGCGCCCGGCAACCGGCTGATCTCGGCGGATTATTCCCAGATCGAGCTGCGTCTCCTGGCCCACATGGCCGATATCCCGGAACTCCGGAAGGCGTTCGCGGACGGGATCGACATCCACGCGGCCACCGCCTCGGCGATGTTCGGCGTGCCGCTCAAGGACATGACGCCCGACCTGCGGCGCCGGGCGAAGACCATCAATTTCGGCATCATCTACGGCATCTCGGCCTTCGGGCTCGCCGACCGGCTCGGCATCGGCCGCGAGGAGGCCTCCGCGTTCATCAAGCAGTATTTCGAGCAGTTCCCCGGGATCCGCGACTACATCGATGCGACCAAGAAGAGCTGCCGGGAAAAGGGCTACGTCACCACCCTGTTCGGCCGGGTGTGCCACTATCCGCAGATCCGCTCCAACAACCCGTCCGAGCGCGCCAGCGTCGAGCGGCAGGCGATCAACGCGCCGATCCAGGGCTCGGCCGCCGACATCATCCGCCGGGCCATGACCCGGATGGAAGGGGCTTTGGCCGACGAGAAGCTCGGGGTGCGCATGCTCCTGCAGGTCCACGACGAGCTGGTCTTCGAGGCTGCCGAGGACGAGGTGGAGCGGGCGATCCCTATCATCCGCGGCGTGATGGAGGAAGCACCGGCGCCGGCCCTGACGCTGCGGGTGCCGCTGGTGGTGGAGGCCAACGCGGCGGGGAACTGGCAGGAGGCGCATTAGCGCGGATAGCGGCTGAACCTGGCCGTCCTCGCGACCGGAGCGGAGCGGGCCGGCACGACGCTCATCGATCCGGTGGGCGCGGGTTCAGGACAGGGGCGATGGCGTCGTCCTCGCGCGTCCGGTAGAGCGCCATCGGCTTGGTCGCGTGCGCCCGCTTGGGAGGCGTCGTCGCGCCGCACAGCACCGGGTCGGCCCGCAGGGTTTCGACGAAAGGGTGCAACCGGTCGAGGGAGCCGCCTCCGGCGGTCCATTGGACACCGAGATGCGCTGTTCGGTGCGCCTCCGTGGAGGACGAGAATTCGTCAGTTCAGCTCGATCCCGCGTTCCGGGCACGGCGAGATCGCCCTCGGTCAGGCACCCGGGTATCGCTGTCGCTCCAACATGCAGGATGCCCGCCGGGACGGGCAGGCTCGTCTGCAGAAGGTCGCTGACGAACGCGAACAGCCGTTCGGCTTCGGCGTGGGCTGCGTCGCTGTCGACTGAAATGCCGGCCGCCGGTTGTGCCGTCTGCCCTGGCCCACGCTCTTGCCCGTGCCCGGGTCAACGTATTTCGGCCGCACGGACTGTCGCCGGTCCAGAGGGCGGTGTTGGAGGCCTGCGCGGAGAGAACAGGTCAACGGATCGCCGCGATCCAGGCCCTGCCGTCCGGCAATCCCAGTCATTCCCGGGCACCCCCGGGCGAGCCCGGAACCCAGAGCCGCCGCCAGCCATGCCGGCACGCGGTCGAGGTCCGGATCCTGCTCCGCAGTCCCAGAATGACGGGGCTGTGACCTCGGGCTGGGCTCCGACCACAAGCATCCACAGGGCCGCCCTGGCTTGGAGATGGCGTCGAAGACGGTCATACGCGGTAAGTCCATGACCTGTATCGCTCAGAACTTGTGATCGATCCCCTCTCCTTCCTATCCGGCGGCGGCGAGGCCGCGCGGATGATCCGCGCACGCGACTGGACCGGCCATCCCCTCGGCCCCCCGGGGACCTGGCCGGCGGAATTCCGCGCGGCCCTTTCGCTCGTTCTCAATTCGCCGGAATCGATGATCCTGGCCTGGGGGCCCGATCTCCACTTCTTCTTCAACGACACCTACTTCCCGCTGCTCGGACCCCGTCTGGCCTGGGCCATGGGCGAGCGGTTCGACGTGGTCTGGGCCGATGCCTGGGATCAGGCCAAGCCGATCATCGACGCGGCCATGGCAGGCCACCCGGAGCGCTTCATCGATCTGCCCTGGCAGCTCGACACCGACCGGGGCTCCCGGGAGACGTGGTGGACCTTCTCGTACTCGCGGGTCCTCGACGCCGCGGGGCGGGTCACGGGGTTGTTCATCCTCACCAACGAGACCACGGCCCGCGTGCGCGCCGACGCTGCCCTCAAGGAGAGCCAGGGCCGCCTGGAATCCGCCCTCGCGGAACTGCGCGACCTCAACGCCACCCTGGCCCAGCAGGTCGAGGAACGCACCGCCGATCGCAACGCCCTGTGGACGCTCTCGTCCGACATGATGCTGCGCTGCCTGTTCGACGGCACGATCACCGCGGTGAACCCGGCCTGGACCGAGGTGCTGGGCTGGCGGCCGGACGAGCTGATCGGAACCAAGCTCATCGCCTTCGTCCACCCGGACGATTTCGACCGCACCGTCGAGGGCGCGCAGCAGCTCGCCACGGGATCGAGCCTCGCGCGCTTCGACAACCGCTACCGCCACCGGGACGGCGGATACCGCTGGATCAGCTGGGCGGCCCGGCCGGGGGAGGGGGTGATCAACGCCGTCGGCCGCGATTTTCCCGCGGAGCGCGAGCGCGCCGACGCCCTGGCCGCCACCGAGGAGGCCCTGCGGCAATCGCAGAAGATGGAGGCCGTCGGCCAGCTCACCGGCGGGATCGCCCACGACTTTCACACACTGCTCGCCGGCATCTCCGGATCCCTGGAGCTGATCCAGACCCGCTCGGCCAGGGCCGCGTCATGGATGTGGACCGCTACATCAACGCGGCGCAGGGGGCCTCGAAGCGGGCCGCGGCCCTGACCCATCGCCTGCTCGCCTTCTCGCGGCGGCAGACCCTCGATCCGAAGCCCACCGACGTGAACCGGCTCGTGGCCGGCATGGAAGAGTTGATCCGGCGGACGGTCGGCCCCGCCGTGATCGTCGAGGTGATGGGCGCGCCCGGTCTCTGGCCGGCCCTGGTCGACCCGCCGCAGCTCGAGAACGCCCTGCTCAACCTGTGCATCAACGCCCGCGATGCCATGCCGGAGGGCGGCCGGATCACGATCGAGACCGCCAATGCCTGGCTCGACGAGCGCGCCGCCCGGCGTCACGACATGCCGCCGGGTCAGTACCTCTCGCTCTGCGTCACCGATACCGGCATCGGCATGCCGCCCGAGATCGTCGGCAAGGTGTTCGAGCCGTTCTTCACCACCAAACCGCTGGGGCAGGGCACCGGCCTCGGCCTGTCGATGATCTACGGCTTCGCCCAGCAATCGGGCGGCCAGGTGCGGATCCATTCCGAGGTCGGCAAGGGCACCACGGTCTGCCTCTACCTGCCCCGCCATCGCGGCGCGGTCGCGGAGGAGGATGCGCATACCGCCGTCGGCGCGCCGCCGCGGGCCGCGCCGGGCGAGACCGTGCTGGTGGTCGACGACGAGCCGACCGTGCGCATGCTGGTCACCGAGGTGCTGGAGGATCTCGGCTACACGGCGATCGAGGCCGCCGACAGCGCGGCCGGCCTCAGGGTGCTGCAATCCGACGTGCGCATCGACCTGCTCGTGTCCGATATCGGGCTGCCGGGCGGCATGAACGGGCGCCAGATGGCCGAGGCCGGCCGGGTGACGCGACCGGGGCTCAAGGTCCTGTTCGTCACCGGCTACGCGGAGAATGCCGTCTTGGGCAACGGCCAGCTCGATGCCGGGATGCAGGTCATCACCAAGCCGTTCGTGGTGGAGGTGCTGGGCGCCCGAATCCGCGAGATGATCGGGACGGCTTGACCGCACGGCCGGTTCGGGCCTCATCGGCTGAGAAACGCCGGGGAGGAGACACGGAATGCGGGCGCTGCTGTGCACGAGGCTCGACGGGCCGGAGCATCTGGAGATCGTGGAGCGCTCCGATCCGGTTCCGGGTCCCGGGCAGGCCCTGGTGCGGATGCGGCTCGCGGCGCTCAACTTCTTCGACACGCTGATCGTGGCTGGGCGCTACCAAGTGAAGCCGGCCCTGCCGTTCTCGCCGGGCGGCGAGGGGGTCGGCGTGGTCGAGGCGCTCGGGCCAGGGGCCTCGGGCGTGGCCGTGGGCGACCGGGTGATCGTCCATGCCGGGCACGGTTGCTGCGCCGAACTCATCGCCCTCGACGCCGCCCGGCTCACGCCGGTGCCGGACGCGGTGCCGGACGAGCAGGCGGCCGGGCTCACCATCACCTACGGCACCTCGCTCCATGCCCTGGCGAACCGTGCCCGCCTGCAGCCCGGCGAATGGCTGGCGGTCCTCGGGGCCTCCGGGGGCGTCGGTCTCGCCGCCGTAGAGCTGGGGCGGCTGATGGGCGCCCGGGTGATCGCCTGCGCCTCCTCGGAGGAAAAGCTCGCCGTCGCCCGCGCCCACGGCGCCGAGGCCGGCCTCGTCTACGATCCCGCGACGCTCAAGGACGAGTTGCGCCGGATCTCCGGGGGCGGGATCGACGTGGTCTACGATGCGGTCGGCGATGCCTACGCGGAGCCGGCCCTGCGGGCGCTCGGCTGGCGCGGCCGGTTCCTCGTCATCGGCTTCGCCGCCGGGGAGATCCCGCGGCTGCCGTTGAACCTGATGCTCCTGAAGGAACTCGACGTGCAGGGCATCCACTGGGGCGCCTTCCTCGAACGCGAGCCGGAGGCGCATCGGGCCGACCAGCGTCGGCTCCTCGACTGGGTGGCCGAGGGCAAGCTCACCGCGCAGGTCCACGGCGTCTACCCGCTGGCGGACTTCCCGGAGGCCTTCGGCCTGCTGACCCGCCGTGCGGCCGTAGGCAAGGTTCTCCTGCGGCCCTGATCGGGCCGCGGCCGCCCGCCTTCGACTGGATCGGCGCTCGACCCGCGGCACGGCCTTGGTGGGCGACGCGTCATGCGTTCCGCGCTGATCTGCGGCGCAGATCACTTCCGAAGTAGAGGTTACGGAAAATCTGTCCTTCATCTTCGTGTGCCACGATGCGGCGGTGTCGTCCTCTGTGGTGCCCGAGATGAGCTTTCGCAGAAGTATCGTTTCGAAGCTGATACTGCCCTCGATGATCGGATTTTTGCTGTTTATCGCAAGCTCGACCATCGGCTTGATGCAGATACAGGCCATCAATGCCGCCGCCGTGGAGACCCGCGACGTCTGGGTGCGCAAGGACAACACGCTCCACGCGATTCGATTCCTGATGCTGCGGTACCACACGACGACGATCCGCAAGGTGGTCGCCACCGACGACGGCGAGAACCGGGACCTCGATGCCGAGTTCGTCGAGATGGATCGGACCATCCCGGAGGCCTTCCAGAGCTATCGCGTGCGCGCGATGACGCCCCGAGAGCGCGCGCTCTGGGACGCATTCGAGGGGCGGTGGAAGGTCTACCGCGTCGCGCAGGAGGCGATCCTCGCGCCGCTCAGGCGCGGCGACCGGAATGCGGCCCGTGACGCCATCGCGCCGGCCCGCCCGCCGCTGGTGGCCGCCTTCGATGCCCTGGCGGATCTGGCCCAGGTTACTGCCGAGGGCACGAACGTCTCGGTCCAGCGCTCCGAGGATGCGTTCCGGACGGCATGGTCCGTCACCATCACGCTCTCTGCGATCGGAGCGATCATGACCGGTGCGGCGGTCTGGTGGGTCTGGCAGCGGGTCGCCCGCCCGATCCGGTCCCTGGCCGAGATCATGGGTCGGCTCGCGGCCAACAACCTCGACGTGGCCGTCGGCGGCTCCGAGCGAGCGGACGAGGTCGGGGTCATGGCGGCCTCCGTCCAGGTCTTCAAGGACGGCCTGATCCGCGCGCGCACGCTCGAGCATGAGGCGGCACAGGCCCGCGCCGCGGCCGAGGCGCGGCGGCGGAGCGGCATGCAGCAGATCGCCGACGCCTTCGAGGGCACGGTCGGCGGCATCATCGGCACGGTCTCGGCCGCCGTCGCTGCGCTGCAGGACACGGCCTCAGCCATGAATGAGGCGGCCGCCGACACCGCCGATCGCTCCGGCCGGGTGGCGAGCGCGGCCGAACTCGCGGCCAGCACCGTCAACGTCGCGGCGGCGGCGGCGGAGGAACTCGGCGTCTCCGTCCAGGAGATCAGCCGCCAGGTCGCGGGTTCGACGGCGCTGACCCAGTCGGCGGTCGCGGACGCGGAGGCGACCGCGCACTTGGTTCGGGATCTGAACGGGGCGGCGGTCCAGATCGGTCATGTCGTGACTCTGATCTCGACCATCGCCGAACAGACGAATCTCCTGGCGCTGAACGCCACGATCGAGGCGGCGCGGGCCGGCGCGGCGGGCCGCGGCTTCGCCGTCGTGGCCGCAGAGGTGAAGGCGCTGGCCGGTCAGACCGCACGGGCGACCGACGAGATCGGCGGCCACGTCGCCCGGATCCAGTCCTCCACCGGCGACGCCGTCTCGGCGATCGGGCGCATCGGCGGCCGAGTCCAGGAACTCAGCGCCGTGGCGACGCGGATCGCCAGCGCCGTGGAGCAGCAGGGCGCCGCGACGCAGGAGATCGTCCGCAACGTCTCCCAGGCCGCCCAGGGGGCGGCTGACGTCACCAGCACCATCACGGGCGCCGCCGACGCGGCGAAGGCAACCGGAGCGGCGGCCGATCAGGTTCTCACGGCAGCCTCGGAGTTGTCGCTCCGGTCCGGGCATCTCAGGGACGAGGTGACGCGCTTCCTCGCGACCGTCCGCGCGGCCTGAGCGGGCGGGATCGGAGCGGACGCAACCCTCCGACCGCGCGCCCGACGCGCCGGCTCAGAGGAGCCCGCGCGCCTTGGCCAAGCCGACCAGATCCGCCTGCGGGCGGGCGCCGATGTGCTGGATGACCTCGGCCGCCGCGAGCGTGCCGAGGCGGGCGCTCGTGACGTGGTCGAGGCCGCGGGCGTGGCCGGCCAGGAAGCCGGCCGCAAAGAGGTCCCCCGCCCCCGTCGTGTCGACCACCTCGTGGACCGGGCTCGCCTCGACGGCGCAGACCTCGCCACCCTGCACCACCAGGGCACCGTCGGCCGAGCGCGTCACGAGGCCGAGCAGGTGACGGCCGCGGGCGTTGCGCTCGTCCCGCAGGGCCGCCACCGCGGCCTCGGCATCGTCGGTCTGGAAGAGGCTCTGCAACTCGCCGATGTTGGCGAAGAGGATGTCGATGGTGCCGTCGCGGATCAGACCGAGGAATTCATCGCGGTAGCGACCGACGCAGAACGCATCCGAGAGGGTCAGCGCAACGGCGTTGCCAGCCTGGTGGGCGATGTCGGACGCCTTGCGGAACGCCTCCTTGGCGGCCGGCGGATCCCAGAGGTAGCCCTCGAGATAGACGACCCGGGCGGAACGCACGAGAGCCTTGTCGACATCGTCGGGCGAGAGTCCCTGGCAGGCGCCCAGATAGGTGTTCATCGTGCGCTCGCCATCCGGCGTCACCAGCACGAAGCATCGGGCGGTGGCCGGTCCCTCGGCCGCCGCAGGGACGCTGAAGTCGACGCCGGTCGCCTTGAGATCGTGGCTGAACAGGCCGCCGAGCTCGTCGTTCCGGACCTTGCCGACGAAGCCGGTCTTGGCTCCGAGCAGGGCCGCGCCGACCGCGGTGTTGGCGCCGGAGCCGCCCGACACGATCGTGGCCGGGCCCATGGCCTCGAACAGCGCCTCGGCCCGCGGCTCGTCGATGAGCTGCATCGCACCCTTGGTGACGCCCTGCGCCGCCAGGAAGGCATCGTCCGTCCGTGCGATCACGTCGACGATCGCGTTGCCGAGCACGAGGAGATCGAGAGGTTCAGTCATCCGGGCGTCCTGATTCGCGTTCGCGCCGCTGTGGCATCCACCTCGGATCGGATCAAGCTCCGTCGTCGTCGGACGCGCGGTCGGCGAACAGCTCCGGGACGGGCAGGCGCAGGCCGGGCGGCGTCAGGTCCAGCGTCTCCTGGGTCGCGATGCGGGTCTCGATCAGGCCGCCCTGCGCGCGGCGGTGATGGATGACGAGGCGTTTGACCGGATCCACGATCAGATAGTGGATCACGCTCTCGAGACTGAAGTAGCGGGTCAATTTCAAACCCGAATCGACGGAACGTGTGCTCGGCGACTGCACCTCGACGACGATGACGGGATCGGTGATCTCCGTCGCATCGGGGTCAGCGCGCATTCCGCAGTAAACGAGGGCGTCGGGCTCGAAGACCGTATCCTGATCGACGCGAACGCTGATGCCATCCGGCAGCGCGTAGCAGGCGCTCTTCGCTTGCTTCAGTGCGGACCGGAGCGCCAGATAGGTGGCAGCCTTGACCTCGGCATGCCGAACGCGCTCCGGCGACATCGCGAACACCTCGCCATCGACCAGCTCGAAGCGCCCCGGCTGCCCATCGGCCCAGGTGAGAAACTCGTCGACCGTCATCCGGGATTTCGGCTGAGCGACCATGCCCGAGGCTAGCACGGATTCGGCCTCCTGGGAGCCGAGCCCGTGACGGGCCTCACCCCGCGATCTTCTCCAGCGCGACGTCCCGTGTCCGCGGACCCAGGAGCCCGACGAGCAGGCCCGCGGCCAGCATCGCGGCCGAGATGAACAGGAACACGCCCGGCGTGCCGGCCTCCCGCAGGACGAACGCGATGACGAAGCCCGTGAAGATCGCCGAGAAGCGGCTCCAGGAATAGACAAAGCCCACCGCCCTGGCGCGGATGCCCGTGGGGAACAGCTCGGCCTGATAGGCGTGGAAGCTGTACGACATCACGTTCGAGGCGAGCGTCAGGCCGATGCCGAGCGCCACGATGATCGGGACGTCCCGCGTCTGCGCGAAGGCGAGGCCGCAGCCGATATAGACGAGGGCGGCGGCCACGATGACGTGCTTGCGCTCGAACCGGTCGGCGATGGCGAGGCCGATCAGCGGGCCGACGGGGGCGGCCAGCGCGATCAGGGCCGTGTAGGCGAGGCTCGACGTCACCGTGATGCCCTGGGCCACCAGCAGGGTCGGCACCCAGTTGGCGAAGCCGTAGAAGCCCACCGTCTGGAAGACGTTGAATCCGGCCATCATCAGCGCCCGGCGCCGATAGGGCCGGACCCACAGGTCGCGGAAGGCGCCGCGCGGCTGCACCGGCTCCGCCGCGGCCGGCGCGGGCAGCGCGCCGCCATGCTCGGCCGCGATCCGCGCCTCCAGCTGCCGCAGAATCGCGTCGGCTTCCGCCAGACGCCCGTGCTCGACGAGCCAGCGCGGGCTTTCCGGAAGGCCCGCCCGCATCCACCAGACCACGATCGCCGCCGAGGCGCCGATCAGCACCACCCAGCGCCAGCCGTCGATGCCGAGGGGGGCGATCGGGATCAGCAGGTAGGAGAGGAACGCCACCACCGGCACGGCCGTGAAGCCGATGCCCTGGCACAGGGCGAAAGCCCGGCCGCGGATCGCCTTCGGGACGAGTTCGGAGAGGTAGCTGCCGATCGTCACCATCTCCAGGCCGAGGCCGATCCCTGCGACGAGCCGCCAGAGGTTGAGGCCGAAGGCGTCGCTCTGGCAGGCCATCACGACGTTCGCCGCGGTGTAGGCGAGGAGCGACCACGTGAAGATCGCCCGGCGCCCGAACCGGTCGGCGAGCCAGCCGCAGACGAGGGTGCCGATGAACAGTCCCGTGAAGAGGGCGGCCACGAAGCTCGCCACACCACTGGCGCCGAACAGGCCGGGGGTTGTCGGCGTCAGGATCCCGGCCTTGACGAGGCCGGGCGCCACGTAACCGGTGAAGAGCAGGTCGTAGAGTTCGAAGAAGAACCCGAGGCCGAGCAGCGCCACGAGGCGCCAGACCGTCGGCGTGGCCGGAAGCCGGTCGAGACGGGCCAGGATGGCACCCGGATCCAGACCGTCGTCGGCAGCCCGGACCGCCACACTCGTCGCCATGCCGCTGAGTCTCGCTTCGGCGCCGCAACGCCCCGGCGGCGCAGTGCCGCGGAAGTGGGCGCCGCGCAAGGGGGCAGGGGAAGGGGGGCAGGGAAGGGGGGCAGGGACCCGCTCAGGATCCGAAGACGGACCAGCCCATGCGCTGCGTCAGCCGCTCCAGGGCGATGCGGCCGAGATGGGAATTGCCCGCCGCGTCGAGACCGGGCGACCAGACGGCGATGGAGGCCTTGCCGGGTGCGATCGCCAGGATGCTGCCGCCGACTCCGCTCTTGCCCGGCAGGCCCACGCGATAGGCGAACTCGCCCGACCCGTCGTAGTGGCCGCAGGTCAGCATGATCGCGTTGATGCGGCGCGCGCGCTCCGCCGAGACCACCGAATGGCCGGTCGACGGGTTGATGCCGTTATGCGCCAGGAACCGGCCGGCGCGTGCGAGCTGGCGGCAGTTCATCGCGATGGCGCAGTGGTGGAAGTAGACGCCGAGCGTGTAGTCGACCGGATTGTCGATGACGCCGAAGGACTTCATGTAGTTGGCGAGCGCGGTGTTGCGGAAACCCGTGCGCTTCTCCGAGGCCGCCACGGTCTCGTCGATCGCGATGCTCGAATCCTGGGCCAGGAACTGCATGAAGCGCAGGATCTCGCCCAGCGCCTCGCGGGGCTCGTGGCCCGAGAGGATCACGTCGGTGACCGCGATGGCGCCCGCATTGATGAACGGATTGCGCGGCACGCCGCGCTCCCGCTCCAACTGGACGATGGAGTTGAACGGGTTGCCCGAAGGCTCGCGGCCGACCCGTTTCCAGAGCCGGTCGCCGACCATGCCGAGGGCGAGGGTGAGGGTGAAGACCTTCGACACGCTCTGGATCGAGAAGGGCGTCTCGCTGTCGCCCCCGGCGAAGACGCGTCCCGCAGCATCGATCACCGCCATGCCGAACTGACCGGGATCCACCCGCGCGAGTTCGGGAATGTAATCCGCGACCGCCCCCCGATCGGAGCGCTGGGCCATCTCCTCGGAGATTTCCCGGATGACGAGGGCAAGGTCAGGCACGGTGGGGCTCGGGCATCGAGACGCGTCGGAACCGGGCCGGTTCGCGACGTCCAGGCGATGCAAGGTCCGGTCCGGCGGGCCGATGATCTACCAGTGCCGATCGGGCGTGAAAACCGGAGCGGCGGAACTGCGCCGCCGTCCCGGCGCGGCGATGCCGGGACGGGTCCACGGGGGCGAAGTCAGGCGGCGGCGAGGGCCATCGCCATGGATTCCTTCTTCATCAGCTCCCGGAAGAAGCCGTCGAGATGGGTCAGCTTGTCGGGCGAGCCGTCCTGCGCGATGCGGCCGCCGTCGAGCACGACGATCCGGTCGAAATCCTGCAGCGTCGAGAGGCGGTGCGCGATCGCGATGACGGTCCGGCCCTTCATCAGGTTGGCGAGGGCCTGACGGAT
>NZ_BACT01000985.1:0-1491 GCF_000333255.1 Methylobacterium sp. B1
CATGGCCGACCAGGACCCGAAGACCCTGGAGGAGCTGAACGCGATCATCCGACGGACCGAGCCGCTGGTCGCGGGCGCCACCCAGGCCGTGCTCGGCGAGGGGCCCGTGGGCGCAACGATCGCCTTCGTGGGCGAGCAGCCCGGCGATCAGGAGGATCGGCAGGGCCGACCCTTCGTCGGACCGGCGGGGCAACTGCTCTCCCGCGCCATGGCGGAGGCCGGGATCGACCGTGGGGCGAGCTACCTCACGAATGCGGTCAAGCACTTCAAGTTCGAGGAACGCGGTAAGCGCCGCATCCACCAGAAGCCGACGGCGGGCGAGGTCAGCCATTACCGCTGGTGGCTGGACCGGGAATTGGACTTCGTGGCTCCGAAGCTCGTGGTCGCCCTCGGCGCGACCGCGGTGCTGGCGCTGACCGGCAAGGCCGTCCCGATCACCCGGGCGCGGGGCCCGTTCCGGTTCGACCGGTTCGACAACCGCTTCCAGGGCTTCATCACGGTCCACCCCTCCTACCTGCTGCGCCTGCCCGACGAGGCGAAGGAAGAGGCCTACGCGGCGTTCGTGGACGACCTGCGCCGGGTGGAGGCTCTGGGGCAAGAGCTCGCGGCCTGATCCTCCAACCCCGCGGTTCTGCTATGCTGATGGCCGCCGATTCCCTCCGATCCCGCCGCCATGGACAAGCAGCTCGCCCTCGACATCCTCCGCACGAACGAAGCGGAACTGCGCCGCCGCGGGGTGCTGCATGCGGCGCTGTTCGGTTCGGTCGCCCGTGGGGACGCCGGGGACGATAGCGACCTCGACGTGCTGATCGACATCGATGCGCCCGTCGTCGGCGGTCTCTTCGGCTATGTCGGGTTGTGCCATTTCATCGATGATCTGTTTCCGATCCGGGTCGACGTGGCGGACCGGGCGGCCCTCAAGGATCGGGTCCGAAAGCACGCAGAGCGCGATGCCGTTTTCGCTTTCTGAGCGCGAGCGGACCGCCTGCGCCGACATCATCGCCAACGCCGAGCGTGCCGCTCGCTTTGTGGCGGGGTTCACGCTCGAGACTTTCGGGGCGGACGAGCGCACGCACTTCGCAGTCATGCGTTGCCTGGAGATCGTCTCGGAGGCGAGCCGCCGATTGAGCGCCGAGACGAAGGACCGGTATGCGGACGTGCCGTGGCGACAGATCGCGGATGCGGGCAACGTCTATCGCCACAGCTATCACCGGGTGACGCTGGACATCGTCTGGCTCACCGTCCACCACGAGTTGCCCGTTCTCGTCGCGGCCCGCCGCGCCGAACTCGCCCGCGCGCCCGATTCCTGATCGCCCCGAGCCGCCTGAGCCCATGACCGACGCGAAGCCCGAAATTAAGTCCGTGGGCCCCGGCGATCAGGTGATCCTGGTCGACGGCTCGTCGTTCATCTTCCGGGCCTATTTCCAGTCGATCAATCAGGACCAGAAGTACAATTCGCGCCCCTCCGACGGGCTGCCCACCGGCGCCGTG
>NZ_BACT01000984.1:0-115 GCF_000333255.1 Methylobacterium sp. B1
CGCCTTGCGGAACTGCTCGGATCGGGTCCAAGCTTCGAAATCCGCGTGCGACCGCCAGATCGTGTGCGAGGCGTACAGGACGTGGTCTTCGTGCTCGGGGCCGCGCAGGAGATGG
>NZ_BACT01000983.1:0-1811 GCF_000333255.1 Methylobacterium sp. B1
CGCGGAGCCGATCGAGGCGGAGGGGATCGTGCGGACGCGGGCGCGGATCGACAGCGCCGATCTGGTGATCGCCCTGGTGCCCCCAGACGGGGCGGTTCCGGAGCTCGGACCGACCCGCACGCCGATCCTGACGGTCCGCACGAAGGCCGATCTGTTTGCCGGCTCAGAAACGGAACGGGAGTCGGACGGTCCGGCCGTTTCGGCCCGCACGGGCGCCGGCATGGCGCGGTTGCTGGATGCCATCCAGGCTGCGGCCAAATCCGGTCTCGGCACCGGCGATGCGCTGATCACCCGGGCCCGGCACAGGGCGGCGCTCGAAGCCTGCGTGGGCCATCTCGACCGCCTGCTCGAAAGCACGGGCGGATTGCCGGAGCTCGCCGCGGAGGATCTGCGTCTCGCCGTCCGGGCGCTGGGCGAGGTCGCGGGTCATGTTGGCGTCGAGGATGTGCTCGATCGGTTGTTCAGCGGCTTCTGCATCGGAAAGTAGTTCTATAGCCGGCAACTCAAAGCGGCATTCGGCGCGGCTTTCCCGGTTTCGTCGCCGGTCGTGCCGCGCTGGGACCGGGATGATCGGCGGATGCGGCGCGCCTACTGGGGGATCCGCAGGATCCGGGGCCGCCAGATCCCCAGCGCGACATTCGCGGTCGCGACCGCCAGCAGCACCCAGAGGGTCCCGCGTTCGCCGGGGAGCGACACGGCCAGCACGGCGGGATCGACGAGGCCGGCCAGCGCCCGGGCGCTCTGCTCCGCCTCCTGCTTCATCGGTCCCTGCACGTAGACCAGGCCGCCCTCGAACATCAGGACCCCGGTGGCGAGCTTGAGCCATGCCCAGCCGGCGTTCAGAAAGGCGCGGTTCAGGGCCATCGCCAGCAGGCCGGACATCAGCGTCACCGCCAGGGCGGGCAGGAAGATCCAGGTGGCCACGGCCCCCATCGCGCCCCGCATCGCCGCGTATCCCGCCAGGGCGGATGGCGCGGGCGCGAGGCTCAGCATGACCACCAGGGACGCCATCGCCCCCAGCAGCCCGGCGGATCCCATCGTGTGGAGGAACTTCAGCAGGCGTCGCACGGCATCTCACCCGGGGCCGTTTCGGCGCAGCCTAGCGTGGGGCCTCCCGGGGGGATAGCGGCGCGCCGGTCGCACCGCACCGGGACGGGGTCCGTCCGCGCCCGTCAGCTCCGCAGGCCCGGCGCCTCCTGGCCGGTGCGGGCCACGTATTCGGTGTAGCCGCCGCCATACTGGTGGATGCCCTCCGGGGTCACCTCCAGCACCCGGTTCGAGAGTGCGGCCAGGAAGTGCCGGTCGTGGGAGACGAACAGCATCGTCCCCTCGTAGTTGGCCAGCGCCTCGATCAGCATCTCCTTGGTGCCCATGTCGAGGTGGTTGGTCGGCTCGTCGAGCACCAGGAAGTTCGGCGGATCGTAGAGCATCAGCGCCATGACCAGCCGGGCCTTCTCGCCTCCCGAGAGCACCCGGCAGCGCTTCTCGACATCGTCCCCCGAGAAGCCGAAGCAGCCGGCCAGCGCCCGCAGCGAGCCCTGTCCGGCCTGCGGGAAGGCCTCCTCCAGGGTCTGGAACACGGTGCGGTCGCCGTCGAGCAGGTCCATGGCGTGCTGGGCGAAGTAGCCGAGCTTGACGCTGCCGCCCACCGTGACCGAGCCGTCATCCGGTGCGGTGGTGCCGGTCACGAGCTTCAGGAGCGTCGACTTGCCGGCGCCGTTGATGCCCATCACGCACCAGCGCTCCCGGCGCCGCACCGAGAAGTCGAGGCCCTCGTAGATCGTGCGGCTGCCGTAGCGCTTGTGACGCCT
>NZ_BACT01000982.1:0-5996 GCF_000333255.1 Methylobacterium sp. B1
GGCCCGGCGTTCCGCCGGCCGAGCCCGAGGTCTTCCTGCCCGTGCTGGAGCGCTTCGGACGGACCACCGAACTCGACCGCCGCATGCTGCAGCGGGCCACCATCGTGGCGCGTCACCTCGCCCGGCGCGGCAGCGAGACGCTGCTGACCTACAGCCTGTCGCCGCTGTCGCTGTTCGAGCCCGGGCTCCTGCGCGAGCTCGCCCGCACCGCCACAGACGATCCGGCCCTGGCAGGTCTGACCATCGCCCTGCCGCAGGCGAGCTGGCGCCGTCTCGATGCGGGCCAGCGGGGCCTGCTCGCGCCGCTCCGGGGTCGGATCGGCTTCAGCCTCGACCGTCCGGACGACCTGCGCTTCGATGCGGCCGAATTCGCGGACCGCGGCATCGGTCAGGTCAAGGTCCCGGCCGAGATGCTGCTGCGCCCGCGCTCCGACCGGGGCAGCCTGTCCGACATCGCCGTGGAGGACATCGCACCGGCCCTGACCCGGGCCGGCATCCGCCTGATCGCCACCGGCGTCGCCGACGAGGCCGACGTCCCGGACCTGATCGACCTCGACGTGCCGTTCGCCCAGGGCACGGCCTTCGCGGCTCCGCGGCCGGTCCGGTCGGAGGTTCTGGCCGCCCCGCCCGTCGAGCAGCCCGTGCCGCCCCCGGAACCGACGCCCGAACGGCGCCCGTTCCGATCTGTCCTGCGCCGGGCGGTGTGACGGGCGTCAGCTGAGGCCGCTGGCTATCCCGGCACACGCCGTCACCAGTAGATCTGCAGGCGTGCGATCACCGTGTCGACCGAGAACGGGGCCGTGCCCAGGGTCGCGGATTGGGCCTCCCCCGGCTGCACGCGCCCGTGAATGACGTTCCCGATCAGCCGCAGATTCGGCTCGGGATACCAGCTCAGGCCGAGGGTCACGTCCTGCTCCATGCCCCCGCGAAAGCCGCGGGCGTTCAGGTCGATGGCACTGTAGCGCGCGGCCAGTTCGAACACGCCGATCCCGCCGTGGGACACACGCTGCGCCTCCGGAACCGCCACGCCCCTGAAAGTCGCGTAGGTGGTGCCGCTCTGCGGCGTCAGCGCGTAGGCACGGCCTTCGCCGTTGAGCACGAGCGCCGCCTCGACATAGCCGCCCTGGAAGTCGAGCGCGGAGCCGGATTGTCCGGGGCCGCGGAACGGCTGCAGCGCCGCGTAGATGTATTCCGCCTGGATCAGGACCGGACCGCGGCGATAGGCGAATTCGGCACCGAGCCGGGACACGCTGGCGGCATCGGGGAGATCGCCGGTGTCCACCAGGGGGCGCTCGAACAGGAAGGCTCCGGCGGGGCTCGAGAAGCCGAAGGCTCCGTCGGACCGCGACCGGTTGCGGACGATCCCGGCGAGGCCGAGATGCAGGGTCTCGTCGGCGGTCATGATCGGCGCGACGGTGGCGCGGGCCGCCACCGCGACACCATCCCCGTCGATGCCGTTGCTGGCGGCGTTGCCGAACAGGCCGGCCACCGCGGTCCAGGCCTGCCCGTGATGCCCGGCCGCGACGCCGAAGCGACGCTCCGGCACGAGGGCATTGGCCACCGAGCGCTCGACGAACAGGGTGTCGTTGTTGCTCTGCAGCCATTCCAGGCTGAAGGGCTCCTTCATGTTGCCGAGCGTCAGGATCGGTCCGGCAGTCCTTCAGGCCCCCAGGCGTCGGTGATCGGCAGCATCCGGTTCGGCAAATCGTACTGGAAGGCGATCACCCAGTCGCGGCCGATGGTGAGCTTCGGCTCGATTCAAGCCCCGGCGCACGGCGACGGTGTCGGGGAAGGCCTCGGGCAGGTCCGGGCCGGCTGAAACCCGCCGCACCGCCGTCGATATGCAGCCGGCCGCCGATCTGGAGCTTCACATCGGGCGCGGGAAAGGTGAGGGTCAGCCCCTTGGCATCGACGCGCAGACGCTCGCCGTACGGGCCGGCCATCCCCTCGAACGCGTCCTCCCCGGCGCCCGCAGGCACCGCCAGGGCGAGGGACATGGCCAGGACGGCCGGAGCGGTGCGCGGTCCATTCACGGTCCCAGCAGAGAACAGGTCGGCCGGCCGGAGCCAATGAGCCGATGGCGCAAAATCCGAAAAGTCCGAGGGCCGTGGCCAGACGGCCACGACGGCGCGCGCCCGGTCGAGGGGCCGGTCGAGGGGCCGGGGGCAACACCCGGCGGGACGGCTGTGGGGTGCATTCCCCCGATCCCCGCGCCGCCGGCCCGGGGCCGGCCAGCCTACACGGCGCGGTTGTCGATCAGCCGGGTCCGGCCCAGAAAGGCGGCGGCGAGCACGCGGGCCGGGCCGTCGACCCGTTCCACCGGCGCCAGGGTCCGGGCGTCGCAGACCGCGAGATACTGGACCCGGAACCCCGCCGCCTCCAGCGCCGCCCGCCCGGCGGCGATCCGCCCGGCCACGGGGGTGCCGTTGCGGGAGGCCGCCGCGATCTCACCCAGGACCGCCTGAAGCTTCGGGGCGACGGCACGCTCCTCGGCCGAGAGGTAGCGGTTGCGCGACGACAGCGCGAGGCCGTCGGGCTCCCGCACGGTCGGCACGCCGTGGATCTCCACCGCGAGGTCGAGATCCGCCACGGCCTGCTGGATCACCCGAAGCTGCTGGAAATCCTTCTCGCCGAACAGGGCGACGTCCGGGCGGACTTGGTTGAGGAGCTTGGTCACCACCGTGGCGACGCCGGCGAAATGGCCGGGCCGGAACGGGCCGCACAGGCCCTCGGTCAGGCCTGCGACCTCGATCCGGGTGGCGAAGCCCGGCGGGTACATGGTCTCCACGCCGGGCGTCCAGGCGGCATCCGCGCCGGCCTGCGCGAGCAGGGCCAGATCGGTCTCCAGGTCGCGGGGATAGCGGGAGAAATCCTCGTTGGGGCCGAACTGGGTCGGATTGACGAAGATGCTCGCCACCGTCCGGCGGCCGATCCGCCGCGCCTCGGCCACGAGGGCGAGATGCCCTTCGTGCAGGGCCCCCATGGTCGGGATCAGGACGACGCGCTCACCCGCCGCGCGCCACGCGGCGACGCATCGGCGCAGGGCTGCGAGATCACGGAAGGGCTGAAGGGTCGGCTCGGGCACGGGACGGGCTCCGGGGGAGGGCAGGGCCGGTCTAGAGCATGATGCGGAGCGGTGGAATCCGGCACTCCGATCAGCCTGCGTGAACACGGGCCTGGATCTGCCGCGGCGACGCGGTCTCCGGAATGGCGCGTGTTTCGGCGTCAGGGGCAGTAGGGCAGGAGGGAGCGGCCGAAGGGATCGTCCACGCCGGGCGGCGGCGTGAAGCCGTAATAGCTCGGATGCCCCAGGCCGTACTCGGAGCCGACATAGCTCGGATCGTCCGGCGCGTTGGTGGGCACCGGCACCCGGCGGGGCGTGCAGCCCACCGGCACGGGACGGGACCGGACGGCGTAGACCGGGCGGCGATCGAGCCCGTCGTTGCGCGGGAAGAAGCGCGGGCTGGCCCCCACACCCGTCTCGGCGGTTCCGCGGATGTCAAGATCCGCCCCGCGGGCCGATCCCGCGAGCAGCAGGACGAATCCGAGCGCCGTCATCGCCCTTCGTCCCGTCTTCCGCATGCCGTACCCGTCTCCGCCGGAAGGCGTCACCGTGGGGCGGCAGGGTAAACGGATGATTACCGCGCGCTCACGTGAGCGGCACGACGAGGGCCTTCAGGGCGCCGACGAGATCGCCTTCGGTCAAGCGGATCTGCAAGCCCCGACCGCCCCCGTTCACGTGGATCTCGGCCGCCGGGTCGGTCAGCGATCCGGCATCGATCGCCGTCGGGACGGGCCGCTTCTGCCCCAGGGGACTGATGCCGCCGACATGGTAGCCGGTCAGCCGCTCGGCATCGGCGGGCTTGAGCATGGCCGCCGCCTTGCCCGAGAAGGCGGCGGCGACCCGCTTCATCGACACCTCCTTGTCGGAGGCCACGAGCAGGCAGATCGTCCGTCCGTCCACGGCCGCCATCAGGGTCTTCAGGATCCGTCCGGGCGCGACCCCGAGCGCCTCCGCGGCCTGCAGGCCGATGCGCGGGGCGTCCGGATCGTACGCATAGACGTGGAGGCTGTGGCGGATCCCGGCCTTGTCCAGGGCGAGCGTCGCGCGGGTGGTCTTGGCGGGGGTCTTCATGGGTCGTCCGGTCAGGCTGCCTGTGCTCGCGCGGCGATGAGCCGGCCGATTTCCGCGTAGGCCGCCGCGTAGGTCTCCGGGGACGCCGTCGAGCCGGTGACGTAGACCGCCACGACAACCGGTGCACGCCCCGGCGGCCGCAGGATCGCGATGTCGTTGATCGAGCCGTTGTCGCCGCTGCCTGTCTTGTCGCCCACGATCCAGTCGGGCGGCAGCCCAGCCCGCAGGCGCTTGCGCCCGGTCTCGCAGGCGATCATCCAGGCTTCCAGCCGGCCGCGCGACGCCGGCGACAGGACGGTGCCCAGGAGGATCCGGCCCAGGCTCGCCCGCATGGCGTCCGGCGTAGTCGTGTCGCGCGGGTCACCGGGGAGCGCCGTGTTGAGGGTGGGCTCCGTCCGGTCGAGGCGGGTGACGGGGTCACCGGTGTCGCGCAGCCATGCGGTCAGCGCCTCGGGGCCGCCGAGGCTCGCCAGGAGCAGATTGGCGGCGCTGTTGTCGCTCCACACGATCGCGGCCGCGCAGAGATCCGAGACGGTCATCTGTCCTGTCCCGGCACCGGCCTCCAGGGCCTTCCGGGTCACCGGCGCGTAGCTCAGGAGGTCGCCGGAACCGTAGGCGACGATCCGGTCGAGGGTCTCGCGGCCTGTATCGACCCGCGCCAGCACCGCCGCCGCCGCCAGCACCTTGAAGGTGCTGCACATGGGAAAGCGCGCGTCCGCGCGATAGGCGGCGAGGACGCGGTCCGCCGTGGCGGCCGCGATGCCGAGGCGACCGTCGAGCCGCCGCTCGAGGGCGCCCCAGTCCGGCTCCGCTTCGGCGGCCTGCAGGGGCAGGGCGAAGGGCGCGGCGAGCAGGCCGAGGCTGACGGTGCGGCGGGTCGTGACGAGCATGGCGCATCCGGGTTCGAGGGCGCGACACCGCAACCCGGCGCGACACCGCAACCCGGCGCGGCACCGCGACGCCGGAATGGTATAGGGCACCTGCGCCTGTTTCACGTGAAACTCTGCCCCTCCGCACGACCCTGCCGGATCATGACCCAAGCCGAGACCCTCTTCGCACCGGCCAGCGGCTTCGGCCGCGCGGCCGTCGCGGTGATCCGCATCAGCGGCCCGGCCGCGCGCGACGTGCTCGTCGCCCTTTGCGGGAGCCTGCCGCCACCCCGCCGGCTGTCCCTGCGAAGCCTGCGCGATCCGGCCGACGGCACCGAACTCGATCGGGCTCTGGTGGCCTGGTTTCCGGGGCCGGACACGTATAGCGGCGAGGACATGGCCGAGC
This sequence comes from Methylobacterium sp. B1, assembly GCF_000333255.1. NCBI lineage: Bacteria > Pseudomonadati > Pseudomonadota > Alphaproteobacteria > Hyphomicrobiales > Methylobacteriaceae > Methylobacterium > Methylobacterium sp. B1. Next base: position 5,411 of record NZ_BACT01000982.1, read on the forward strand.
TGCACATCCATGGCGGTGCGGCGGTGCGGATGGGCGTTCTCGCCACGCTTGCCCGGTTTCCCGGGTGCCGCGCGGCCGAGCCCGGCGCCTTCACCCGTCGGGCGGTTCTCAACGGCCGGATGGATCTCGCCGCGGCCGAAGCCGTCGCCGATCTGATCGATGCCGAGACCGAGGGCCAGCGCCGGCAGGCCCTCCGTCAGCTCGACGGCGCCCTCAGCCGGCAAGTGGCCGCGTGGCGGGCGGAAGCGGTCGATTGCCTCGCCGCCGCGGAGGCGGCGCTGGATTTCGCCGACGAGGGCGACGTGGACGATGCCGGGCTCGACGCCGCCTTGTTCGGCCGCGCCGCGCGGCTTCGCGACGCGATCGCCGGGACCCTGCGCGACGGGCAGAGGGGCGAGCGTCTCCGCGAGGGCTTCACGGTGGTGCTGGCCGGGGCACCCAACAGCGGCAAGTCGACCCTGCTCAATGCCCTCAGCCGACGGGACGTGGCGATCGTCTCGGACCGTCCGGGAACGACCCGCGACGCCATCGAGGTGCGGCTCGACCTCGGCGGCCTGCCCGTCCTGCTGGTCGACACGCCGGGCTC
>NZ_BACT01000981.1:0-2178 GCF_000333255.1 Methylobacterium sp. B1
AGCACCACGAAGGCCGCGTTGGCCCCCGCGAGATCGTTCGCGGGGGTACGGTCGCCGAGCATCGCGAGGCCGACCGTGTAGAGGGTGCCGGCAATCCCGCCCCAGACGAGGAGGAGCAGGCCGAACGCCACCGGGTTGCCGGCCGCGAATGGGATCAGGGCCGAGCCCGCGGCGCCCGCGAGGCCCGCACCGAGCAGCACCGCGCCGCGGTCGAGCCGGTCCGCGAGCCAGCCGAACGGGATCTGGAACAGCACGTTGCCCAGCGCGATCAGACTGACGAGACCAGCCGCTCCTTGCGCGTCGTAGCCGAGGCGCAGGCCGTAGAGGGGCAGGATGGCGAAGATGCCGGTCTCCACCGCGCCGTAGGCAAGGGCCGCCGCCAGGGCGCCGGGGGCGAGCCGGACGTATCCGAGGATGCCGCGGCCGGAGCCCGTCTCGATCGTCGGCGACAGCCCCCGGGCCAGAAGGATCGGCAACCCGCCGGCCAGCATGAGGACGGCTCCCGTCGCGTAGGGGGCCGGTCCCTCGGTCCCGACCAGCGCCAGCAGGAGCGGCCCGACCGCGAAGCCCGTCGCCAGCACGGTGGCGTAGATGCCCATCACGAGGCCGCGGCGCTCCGGCGGGGCGGCGGCGTTGATCCAGTACTCGGAGAGGACGAACAGCGCGCCGAGCGTCATCGAGAAGACGAAGCGCAGGGGGAACCACAGGGCGAGGCCCGGCAGGAGCGGGAACAGGGCGAGGCTGACCGCTCCGACGACGAGCGCCAGTCCGAGCAGAGGCGCGACGCCGATGCGCGCCGCGAGCCGCGGGACGAACGGCACGGTGCAGATGCTGGCGATGCCCGCCACCGCGGTGTTGAGCCCGATCAGCGTGCTCGACGCACCGCGCCGCTCCATCTCGATCGAGAGGAGCGGGATCGACAGGCTCAGGCCGATGCCGACGACGGTGACGCAGGTCACGGCCGCCGCGATCGCCGCCACCTCCTCCGACCTGATCCCGCGCGGCTGGTTCTGCTGCAAGCCGTCTGGACGGCTCACAAGGCCACCCGCTCGCGCCGCCCGTAGCGCTCGTAGTGGAAGGGAATCATCCGGTAGGGCGCGAAATCGGCAGCGATCTGGGCCTCCAGGTCGTCCAGGATCGCGCGGGTTATGTACGGCAGGTCGAGCTTGCGGGCGGCGTCGAGCCGGACCCAGGCCAGTTCGGTGAACTCGGCGTCGGCCTGAATCCGTCCCGGCTCCTCGGCCGCCACCCCGCGGCGGTCGATCGCGAAGAAGCGCGTGTCGAACCGGCGCACGCGCTTCGGCGGGGTGATCGCGCGGGCCACGAGATGGAGCGCTTCGAGATCGGGGAGGACGCCGTGGCGGCCGAAGCCCTCCCAGCCCGCCGGGGGATCCTCGGGAGCGCCGTGCTCGGTCGTGCCGAGCAGCAGGCCGGTCTCTTCGTAGGTCTCGCGGATCGCGGCGAGCGCCAGGGCCCGGCCGAGATGGTGCGGCGGCCGGGAGACCTGCCGGGTCAGCGCCGCCTCCGCGTAATCGGGAAGCGCCCCGGCCACCGGCATGTGGCGGTCGCCGAGTTCGATCCGGCCGCCCGGGAAGACGAACTTCCCCGGCATGAAGGCGAGGTTCGGGTTGCGACGGCCCATCAGGACCTTCGGGCCGCCCTTTCCGCGCCGGTCGATGACGATCATGGTCGCGGCGTCCCGCGGCCGCAGGCGCGCAGCGGCCGGCTTGCCCTCAGGAGCTGTGGCGATCTTGGGCTCCTGCTGCGGCAGCGGCAAGGTGCGTCTCCTCCGGCCCCGGGGCGGGGCGGCTCCGCGGTAGCGTGGCAAAGCCGTGCATGCCAAGGGCGTATTGCAGTCCGACGACGGCGCCCTTCACCGGCTGGAGCAAAACCAGATCAGCGCCTCGTGCGGGAAGGCGTCGCCGAAGGTGTAGTCGCGTCCGCCTTCGGGCACGCCGAGGGCGATCCGGTGCGCGTGGTAATCGGCCTCCGTCGCGTCCGCCGAGAAGGCGCCCGCGGCGGCGTAGAGGCGGGCGCCGAGATCGGCCGCGCGGGAATCCGCTACCGCCTCGGCCGCGGGCGGGACGGCGCCGGCCCAGACGGCCGCCACCGCGACGGTCGGGTCGGCGGCGATCGTCGCCTGCGCGCGCAGACGGTAGAGCGTCAGGCGCTGGCGAG
>NZ_BACT01000980.1:0-1480 GCF_000333255.1 Methylobacterium sp. B1
CCGCCATCCCCACGGCGTGCCGGATGATCGTCAATCTCACAACGCCTACCCGCGAGCGCCACCCGGACGTGCGGCTGACGGTCGAGTCCGCCACCTCGACCGACATCTTCTCGCTGATCGAGAACCTGGAGGCGGATGCGGGCCTGACCTACCTCGACAACGAGCCCCTGGGGCGGGTGGTCTCCGTGCCGCTCTACCGGGAGCGCTACCGCCTCGTCACGGCGATCGGCGGCCCCTTCGACGGCCGGTCCAGCGTCACCTGGGCCGAGACCGGCAGCCTGCCCCTCTGCCTGCTCACGCCGAACATGCAGAACCGGCGGATCATCGATCACCAGATCCGGGAGGCGGGTGTTGACCCCGCCGCAACGCTCGAATCGAACTCGATGATCGTGCTTTTGACCCATGTCCGCACCCTGCGCTGGGCCTCGATCATGCCGGAGATCCTGGTCGATGCGCTGGGGCCCATGGAGGGCGTGCGCACCATCCCGATCACCGCCCCGGACCTGGAGCACACGATCGGCCTCGTCGCTCCGCGGCGCGAGCCGTCCACACCGATGGTGACGGCCCTCGTAGCTATCGCGCGGTCCCTGGCGCGGACGCTCGATCCGGATCTGGCCGCGTCGGGGACCGCCTGAGCGATCGGCTCCGTGCCCGGACCGGGGCGGGGCGTTCCAGGAGCCATCGGCGGGTCGCGCCGAGGGCATGCACCGGCAGCGTCAGGACAAGCCAGATCGCCAGTACCGCCCCGGTGATGAGAATCGCCAGCAGGATCCGCTGCATCGAACCCGCCCTCCGCCAGCCGGGCTGGCCGAAACCGCGGGCCGGAAATCGGCCGGCGAATCGCGCAGCGTCCGGGATGAGTGAGGGTTAACGAGTCGTGCTGGCGCCAGGCTGTCGGCCGCTCGGGCGGCGGCCGGGCAGCTGCCGGGAACGCGCGCCATCGTCGCGCGAGGCGGTGCCGAACAGAAAAAGCCGCCCCGTCTCCGGAGCGGCTTCCCGTCGGCGGTCAGGCTGCGATGCAGCCAGCGACCTTACTTGATCTTGGTTTCCTTGAAATCGACGTGCTTGCGCGCGACCGGGTCGTACTTCCGCATCGTCAGCTTCTCGGTCTGCGTGCGGGAGTTCTTCTTGGTGACGTAGAAATAGCCCGTGTCGGCGGTGGAGACGAGCTTGATCTTGACGGTGACGGCCTTGGCCATGGCGCGGCGCTCCTGCAGGGTGCGGCATTCCGCGTGAGCGAAACGCAAATGGCCGGGAGAGCCCGGCCGAATACGGGCGGGTGAATGCCCGATCGGGCCCGGCAGGTCAAGAGCGTGGGCCCGATCGCTCCGTTGCGGCGAGCCAGCCGGCGAAGGCCAGGAACAGGGCGAGCAGCGCCAGGGCGAAGCCGTGCGGCGGCACGAGGTCGAGCCCGCCGCCGATCACCGGCGGACCCAGCATCAGACCGACATTGTAGAGCGACTCTAGAGGTCCCCGGGAC
>NZ_BACT01000979.1:0-9453 GCF_000333255.1 Methylobacterium sp. B1
GGCAGATGCACGCCTGCGGCCATGACGGGCACACGACCATGCTCCTCGGCGCCGCCAAGTACCTCTCTGAGACCCGGGACTTCGACGGGGCGGCCGTGCTGATCTTCCAGCCCGCCGAGGAGGGCGGGGGCGGCGGCGAGGCCATGGTCGAGGACGGCCTGATGGAGCGGTTCGGCGTCGAGTCGGTCTACGGGATGCACAACATCCCCGGCATGGCGATCGGCACCTTCGCGATCCGCCCGGGGCCGATCATGGCCTCCACCGACCGCTTCACCGTGACCATCGAGGGGCGGGGCGGGCACGCGGCGCTCCCGCAGAACGCCATCGACAGCGTGCTCGTGTCGAGCCACGTGATCATCGCCCTGCAGAGCATCGTGTCGCGCAACCTCGACCCGGTGCAGCAGGCGGTGGTCTCGGTCTGTGCGCTGGAGGCCGGCGAGGCCTTCAACGTCTTGCCGCAGACCGTGACCATGCGCGGCACCATGCGCACGCTGTCCCAGGCGGTGCGCAGCCAGATCAAGGGACGGATCGAGACCCTCGTGGCCGACATCGCCGGCGGCTTCGGCGCCCGCGGCCGGGTCGAGTACGGATCGAGCTATCCGGTCACCGAGAACCATCCCGCCGAGACCGACTTCATGGCCGATGTCGCCGAGGCCCTGGTGGGGCGAGAGAACGTCGATCGCGCGGTGGCGCCGATGATGACCGCGGAGGATTTCTCCTACATGCTCGGCCGCCGCCCCGGCGCCTACATGTTCATCGGCAACGGCGACAGCGCCTCGCTCCATCACCCGCATTACGATTTCAACGACGCGGCCGCGCCGTACGGGGCTTCCCTGTGGGCGCGCCTGATCGAGACCGGCTTGCCGCTCACCGCCTGAGCGGGCTCCCCGCCGTCCCGACCCTCGCGGAGGCCGGATCAGCCCCCGTAGCGCGCCTTGAGCAGCGTGTAGGTCAGCCGCGCGGTCTGAACCTCGCCGCCCTCGGGCCGCCCGGGCTTGGTGGAGGGGTTCCAGCCGTAGAGATCGAAATGGCCGTGCGCCTTGGTGTTCGGTGCGAAGCGGCGCAGGAACAGGGCCGCGGTGATCGCCCCCGCGAACGGCCCGCCGGACACGTTGTTGAGGTCGGCCACCTTGGAGTCGAGGAGGCTCGCGTAGGGCGCGTGCAGCGGCATGCGCCAGACCGGATCGATCGCCGCCCGGCCGGCCTGTGCCACCGCTTCGGCCAGCGCATCGTCCTCCGTGAAGAAGGCGGGCAGGTCCGGCCCGAGGGCCACCCGGGCGGCGCCGGTGAGGGTCGAGAAGTCGAGGATCAGGTCGGGGGAGTCCGCGTCCGCGAGGGCGAGCGCGTCGGCCAGGATCAGCCGGCCTTCCGCATCGGTGTTGCCGATCTCGACGCTGAGCCCGGCCCGGCTCGGCAGCACGTCGCCGGGGCGGAAGGCGTTGCCCGATACGGCGTTCTCCACCGCGGGGATCAGCAGGCGCAGGCGCAGGCGCAGGCGCGCGCCCATGACCATGTCGGCGGCGGCCAGCGCTGCGGCGGCGCCGCCCATGTCCTTCTTCATCAGCAGCATCGCGGCCGACGGCTTGATGTCGAGGCCGCCGGTGTCGAAGGCCACCCCCTTGCCGACCAGGGTCACGCGCGGCGCATCCGCCGGCCCCCAGGTCAGGTCGATGAGCCGTGGCGCCCGGGGCGAGGCGGCGCCCACCGCGTGGATCAGGGGATACTCCGTGGCGAGCGCCTCGCCCTGCGTGACGGTGACGGAGGCGCCGTGGCGCGCGCCGAGCGTCCGGGCCGCCGCCTCGATCTCGGCGGGGCCGAGATCGTTGGCCGGCGTGTTGAAGAGATCGCGGCCCATCGCCACCGCGGCGGCGATCCGCTCCACCTCGGCCGCGTCGATGCCGGCCGGCGCCACGAGCCGGGCTTGGCTCCCGCCGCCGGAGCGGTAGCGGCCGAAGCGGTAGCTCCCCATCAGCCAGGCGAGCGCCGCCTCGGCGGGCTCGGGCGCGTCGTCCAGCCGGAACACGCCCTCCGGCAGCAGCCCCGGCAGCTTGCCGACGAGCAGCCGGTCGTGGGCCGCCGCCTCCGGATCGCCGAGGCCGAACAGAACCCGCGCGAGGCTGCCGTCGGGGCCGGGCAGCAGTGCGAGGCCGCCCGCCTTGGGCTTGAAGCCGATGGCCCGGGCGAAGCTCCGCTGGGTCGGTTCCAGGCCGGCTTCGACCTTTGCCCAGCTCCCGGTCGTGACCAGGCTCACCGGCACGGCCTGCGTGTCGCCGGGCAGGAGCCCGAGGGTCGTCGCCGGAATCTCGGCCTGGGTCATGTGCCTCTCGCATGCCGTCCCGACGGGCGGCTTAACCGGTGGTTAGGGTTAACGCTCTATCACCGGCCGGCCTGGAGCGTGAAGCGCGTGCCATCGCGTCCAGGCCAGATGCCGGCGGAGCGTACCATGATGACGGCCCTGATCCGGGTCACACGATCCCAGGCCAATGCCGGTGGCCGCGCCGCTCTGGTGGCGGCCGTCGTCGCGCTGGGGCTTGCCGGCTGCAACACCCGCTCTCCGGAAACGACCGGCTCGATCGGCTCGCTCGGGGGCACACCGGCCGCCGCCGCGGTGCCCGCGCGACAGGACATCGACCGGCTGGCCGAGCGGTTCAACGCCGATCCCACCGACGGCCGCACGGCGATCGCCTATGCCCGCGCCCTGCGGGCCACCGATCAGATCAGCCAGGCCTCGGCGGTGCTGCAGCAGGCGGCCCTGCGCAACCCGCGCGACCGGGTCCTCCTCGGCGCCTACGGCAAGTCGCTGGTCGAGGCGGGCCGATTCCGCGAGGCGATCGACGTGCTCGCCAACGCGCATACGCCCGCCAATCCCGACTGGCGCATCCTGTCGGCACAGGGCTCGGCCTCCGCCCAGCTCGGCGAGCAGGAGCGTGCGCAGAGCTTCTACGAGGCCGCCCTCAAGATCCGGCCGAACGAGCCCTCGCTCCTGTCCAATCTCGGCCTGTCCTACGCGCTGTCGCGCAATCTCGATCTCGCGGAGCAGACCCTCCGGCAGGCCGCCGACCAGCCCGGCGCCGACGCGCGGGTGCGGGCGAATCTCGCCATGGTCCTGGGCCTGAAAGGCCGCTTCGCCGATGCCGAGGCGGTCCTGCGCCGCGACATGAGCCCCGAGGAGGCGGCCACGAACGTCGCCTCCCTGCGCAGGCTCGCGGCCCAGCCCAATCGGCCCAAGTCGTTGTCCGGCATGGGGGCGCCGGGCCAGGGGTGACGCGACGGCCCATCGGCCTGATTCTTCGGTCCGATCTGCGCCGAAACCCGTGCGGCCGGTCACCCCGCCGGTCCGGGCCCGCCCTCAGTGTTCGCGACTGACGATGCACCCCGACGCAGAGGTCGCCTGACCCCATGCGCGGAACGGGACGGCGCGCGCACCCGCTCACAGCCGTCGTGCCCGCTCCGCACCGTGCCCGACAGGAAAACGCACCTGTCACGACGACCCGGTAGCGGCCAGATTCGAAAAGTTCTATATCCCTCCCCGGCTGCGCCGCGCGGCATCACGGGCGTCCAAATCGCCCCCGCGCATCGTCCTGCCCGGGCACTCCCGGGGCGGCGCGCGCCCGTCGGGCGCTACACAGGCCGAACACGGATCTCGTAGCGCAGGTCTTGCCTGCGCGTGTTCGACAACCCGCAGCGAGGATAGAACCAGCCGTGCCCTCACTCGACAGCTTCAAGGCCCGCCAGACGCTCGAAGCCGGCGGCAAGACCTACACCTACTATTCCATTCCCGCGGCCGAGAAGAACGGCCTCGCCTCGGCCACCGCGCTGCCCTTCTCCATGAAGGTGATCCTGGAGAACCTGCTGCGCTGCGAGGACGACCGCTCGGTCAAGAAGGCCGACATCGCGGCCGCCGTCGGCTGGCTCGACCAGAAGGGCAAGGCCGAGGTCGAGATCGCGTTCCGCCCCGCCCGCGTGCTGATGCAGGACTTCACCGGCGTGCCGGCGGTGGTCGACCTCGCCGCCATGCGCGACGCCATGGTGGCGCTGGGCGGCGACCCGCAGAAGATCAACCCGCTGGTGCCGGTGGACCTCGTCATCGACCACTCGGTGATCGTCGACGAGTTCGGCACCCCGAAGGCGCTCGCCGACAACGTTGCCCTGGAATACTCGCGCAACGGCGAGCGCTACACCTTCCTGAAGTGGGGCCAGTCGGCCTTCGACAACTTCTCCGTGGTCCCGCCGGGCACCGGCATCTGCCACCAGGTGAACCTGGAATACCTCGCCCAGACCGTCTGGACGAAGTCCGAGGACGGGTCCGAGGTGGCCTATCCCGATTCGCTGGTCGGCACCGATTCGCACACCACCATGGTCAACGGCATGGCCGTGCTGGGCTGGGGCGTCGGCGGCATCGAGGCCGAGGCGGCCATGCTCGGCCAGCCGCTGTCGATGCTGATTCCCGAGGTCGTGGGCTTCAAGCTGTCGGGCAAGCTGCCCGAGGGCACCACCGCCACCGACCTCGTGCTCACCGTCACCCAGATGCTGCGCAAGAAGGGCGTGGTCGGCAAGTTCGTGGAGTTCTACGGCCCCGGCCTCGATGACATGGCGGTCGCCGACCGGGCCACGATCTCCAACATGGCTCCGGAATACGGCGCCACCTGCGGCTTCTTCCCGATCGACCAGAAGACCATCGACTTCCTGAAGGTCACCGGCCGCTCCGACGACCGGATCGCCCTTGTGGAGGCCTACGCCAAGGCGCAGGGCATGTGGCGCGACGCCCAGACCCCCGATCCGGTCTTCACCGACACGCTGGAACTCGACATGGGCGAGGTCCGGCCCTCGCTCGCCGGCCCGAAGCGCCCGCAGGACCGGGTGCTCCTCGACGGCGCCAAGCCGGGCTTCGCCGGCTCGATGGAGACCGAGTTCAAGAAGGCCGCCGACATCGCGCGCCGCTACCCCGTCGAGGGCACGAACTTCGACCTCGGGCACGGCGACGTGGTGATCGCGGCGATCACCAGCTGCACCAACACGTCGAATCCCTCGGTGATGATCGGCGCCGGGCTTCTGGCTCGCAATGCGGTGGCCAAGGGCCTGCGCTCCAAGCCGTGGGTGAAGACTTCGCTCGCGCCCGGATCGCAGGTGGTCGGTGAATATCTCGAAAAATCCGGCCTGCAGGACCCCCTCGACGCGCTCGGCTTCAACCTCGTGGGCTTCGGCTGCACCACCTGCATCGGCAATTCCGGCCCGCTGCCGGAGGCGATCTCCAAGGCCATCAACGACAATGACATCGTGGCCGCGGCGGTGCTCTCGGGCAACCGCAACTTCGAGGGCCGCGTGAACCCCGACGTGCGGGCGAACTACCTCGCTTCGCCGCCCCTCGTGGTCGCCTACGCGCTGGCCGGCTCGATGCAGATCGACATCACCACCGAGCCCCTCGGCCTGGGCTCGGACGGCAAGCCGGTCTACCTCAAGGACATCTGGCCGTCCTCGGCCGAGGTGCAGCAGTTCATCGAGGAGAACATCACCTCGGCGCTGTTCAAGTCACGCTACGCGGACGTGTTCGGCGGCGACCAGAACTGGAAGGACGTCGAGGTCACCGAGGCCGAGACCTTCGCGTGGAACCCGGGCTCCACCTACGTGCAGAACCCGCCCTACTTCGTCGGCATGGAGAAGACCCCGAAGCCGGTCGAGGACATCGCGGATGCGCGCATCCTCGGCCTGTTCCTCGACTCGATCACCACCGACCACATCTCGCCGGCGGGCAACATCCGCGCGGCCTCGCCGGCCGGCGAGTACCTGCAGTCGCATCAGGTGCGCGTGCAGGACTTCAACCAGTACGGCACGCGGCGCGGCAACCACGAGGTGATGATGCGGGGCACCTTCGCCAACATCCGCATCAAGAACCAGATGGTGAAGGACGCCTCCGGCGGCGTGGTCGAGGGCGGGTGGACGCACTTCCAGCCCTCCGGCGAGAAGATGTTCATCTACGACGCGGCGATGAAATACGCCGAGCAGGGCACGCCGCTCGTCATCTTCGCCGGCAAAGAGTACGGCACCGGCTCGTCGCGCGACTGGGCGGCGAAGGGCACGAAGCTGCTGGGCGTCCGCGCCGTGGTGGCCGAGAGCTTCGAGCGCATCCACCGCTCGAACCTCGTCGGCATGGGCGTGGTGCCGCTGGTCTTCCAGGGCGACACGAGCTGGCAGTCGCTGGGCCTGAAGGGTGACGAGACCGTCACCATCAAGGGCCTCGCCGGCGAATTGAAGCCCCGCCAGACGCTCACCGCGGAGATCAAGTCCGCCGACGGTTCGGTGAAGCAGGTCCCGCTGACCTGCCGGATCGATACCCTCGACGAGCTGGAATACTTCCGCAACGGCGGCATCCTGCCCTACGTGCTGCGCTCGCTCGCGGCCTGACCATGCACCGGGCGGTCCTCGGGCCGCCCCCGCGACCGATGAGGCGGCGTCCCCCGGGCGCCGCCTTATTTGTTTCTCAGGGCGATCATTTCGCTTGCGCACAACCTTGTTTCGCGCGCGTGTCGCCCCATAACCGGGCTTCCGCATCCAGGATGGGACCCCGATGAAGCACCTCAGCAAGACCCTCGCCGCCGCCGGCCTGACCGCCCTCCTGTCGAGTGCGGCCTTCGCCGCGCAGGTCGAGCGCGTCCGCGGTACCGTCGACAAAGCCGATGGCAGCACGCTCACGATCAAGACCGACGACGGCAAGACCGAGACGGTGGATGTCGCGGGCGCCAAGTTCGCCTGGGTGGTCCCGTCGAGCCTCGATCAGATCAAGGACGGCGTCTTCATCGGCACCGCCACCAAGGGCGAGAACCCGATGACCGCCCTGGAGGTCGTGCTCTTCCCCGAGTCGATGCGCGGCACCGGCGAGGGCCATTACGGCTGGGACGCGATCACCGATCAGACCGCCGGCGCCGGCGCCAAGGTGAAGAGCGCCATGACCAACGGCACCGTGAAGGCCGAGACGTCGGGCGCCCCCAAGGTGAAGAGCGCCATGACCAACGGCACCGTGAAGGCCGACAAGGCGGCCTCGGGCGGCGAGCGCACCCTGACGGTGAGCTACGGCAAGGACGGCTCCAAGGAGATCGTGGTGCCCTCCTCGGCGCCGATCGTCGCGTTCGAGCCCGCCGACAAGGCGATCCTGACGCCCGGCTCCAAGGTCTTCGCCGTGGTCGCCAAGGATGGCGCCAAGGCCGACGGCAAGCTCATCGCGGTCGGCAAGGACGGCCTGACCCCGCCCATGTAAGGCCGGACGGCCCGCCCGACGCATTCCGTCGCGCGGGCCGATCAGGAGCCTGGGGGCGACGTTCGATCTTCGCCCTGCAGCCGCGTCGCGGAGGCCTTCGGGCCGCCGGGATGCGGTCAATCGGTCCGGCCTCGACGCGCGGGGCGAAGGACCATTCGCCGGGAAGGCGCATACAAACGGCGCGGGAACGGATTAAAATTGCTTCCTCAGCGTGCCACGCGCTGGTGCCGTGCACACAAATCGCGCATCTTCCGCCGCCGAGCGGCCCGTCAACGAGGCTGCGGCGGAGGAATCCAAGATGGGCGCTGGAGTGGCGGGCGCGATCGCGCCTGAGAGAATCCCGAATCTGTTGTCGCGCGAGCGGATCGTCGCCAAGCCGGGCTTCAACCGATGGTTGGTCCCGCCAGCGGCGCTGGCGATCCATCTCTGTATCGGGATGGCCTACGGCCTGTCGGTGTTCTGGCTGCCGCTGACCCGGGCGCTCTCCGTGGGTCAGCCGGCTCCTGCCGCCTGCCCCGACATGGGCGTGATGACGGCCCTGTTCACGACGACCTGCGACTGGCGGGTAAGCGACCTCGTCACCGTGTTTTCCATCGGCATCGTCGTGCTCGGCCTCTCGGCCGCCCTGTTCGGCGGCTGGCTGGAACGGGCCGGCCCGCGCAAGGCCGGCATCGCGGCGGCCCTCTGCTGGGGCGGCGGCTTCCTGATCGGCGCCTTCGGCGTCTACATCCACCAGCTCTGGCTGGTCTGGCTCGGCATGGGCCTGATCGGCGGCATCGGGCTGGGCCTCGGCTACATCTCGCCGGTGTCCACGCTGATTAAATGGTTCCCGGATCGCCGCGGCATGGCCACCGGCATGGCGATCATGGGCTTCGGCGGCGGCGCGATGATCGGCTCGCCCCTGGCGGACAGCCTGATCAAGAGCTTCCGGACCGCGGATTCGGCCGGTGTCTGGCAGACGCTCGCCGTGATGGGTGTCGGGTACATCCTGTTCATGCTGGGGGGCGCCTTCGGCTACCGGGTGCCCCCGGCCGGCTGGCGCCCGGACGGCTGGACCAACCCGACCGCCAAGAACGCCATGATCGCCTCGGGCCACGTCCATCTGCGCGACGCGCACAAGACCTTCCAGTTCTGGATGATCTGGCTCGTCCTGTTCCTCAACGTGTCCGCCGGCATCGGCGTGCTGGCGCTGGCCTCGCCGATGCTCCAGGAGATCTTCGGCGGCGAGCTGATCGGCCTGCCGGGCACCGGCTTTTCCGCCCTCGACGCCGGCCAGAAGGCGCAGGTCGCCGCCATCGCGGCGGGTTTCGTCGGCCTGCTCTCCCTGTTCAACATCCTGGGCCGGTTCTTCTGGGCCTCGATGTCGGACCGGATCGGCCGGAAGGGCACCTACGCGATCTTCTTCGCCCTGGGCGGCCTCCTGTATGCGGCCGCGCCCTGGGCCGCCGGCATCGGCTCGCAGGCGCTGTTCGTCGCGATCTTCTGCGTGATCCTGTCCATGTATGGCGGCGGCTTCGCGACGGTCCCGGCCTACCTCGCCGACGTGTTCGGCACGCAGTTCGTGGGCGCCATCCACGGGCGCCTGCTCACCGCGTGGTCGATGGCGGGCATCGTCGGGCCCTTCGTCATCACCAAGATCCGCGAGGCGCAGGTCGCGGCCGGCGTGCAGGGGGCGGACCTCTACGGCCGGACCATGTACGTGCTCGCGAGCTTCCTGGCGGTCGGGTTCCTCTGCAACCTGCTGGTCCGGCCGCTGGCGCAAAGGTGGTTCATGTCCGATTCCGAGCGGGCCTCCCTGGATGTCCGCTCGGGCGCCACGGCCTCCGGGCCGTCGGGCTCCTTCGGCATCGGCCGCGGCGGCTTCAGCCCCGGCGCCGCCCTGGCCTGGGCGGTGGTCGGCATCCCGATCGTCTGGGGCATCGGCATCACCCTGTCCAAGGCGTTCATCCTGTTCCGCTGAACCCGATCGCTCGGTTGTGGCAGGCACGGCGGGTCGCTAGGTTTCCGGCGCCTCGCCGTGCCGGGATGCCTTCGTCGTGATCGACAAGTTGGACTTCCTGCTCGCGCTCGCCCGCGAGCAGCATTTCGGGCACGCCGCCGAATCCTGCGGCGTGACCCAGCAGACCCTCTCGGCCGGCGTGAAGCAGCTGGAGAACCGCTTCGGCGTGCAGCTCGTGCTGCGCGGCTCCCGCTTCCAGGGC
>NZ_BACT01000978.1:0-2145 GCF_000333255.1 Methylobacterium sp. B1
CTGCTCCTGGCGCCCGCCCCTTCGCTGGGGCCGGCCCTGGTCAACGCCGTGGCGGTGCTGATCATCGCCTGCCCCTGCGCCATGGGTCTGGCGACGCCCACCGCCATCATGGTCGGCACCGGACGCGCGGCGGCGCGCGGCGTGCTGTTCCGCGACGGCGCCGCGCTCCAGGGCCTGCGCGACGTGCGGGTCGTGGCCCTCGACAAGACCGGCACCCTGACCGAGGGGCGCCCCCGGCTCACCGAGATCGTGCCGGCTGCGGGCATCGCCGAGGCCGAGGCCCTGGCCCTCGCGGCCGCGCTGGAGACCCGCTCCGAGCACCCGCTGGCCGGCGCCGTGGTGGCGGCCGCCCGCGACCGCGGCCTCGCCATGCCCGAGCCGGACCGCTTCGAGGCGGTGGCGGGCTTCGGAATCTCCGGACGGGTCGCGGGCCGGGCCGTGGCTGTCGGCGCCCCGCGCTACCTGGAACGGCTCGGCGTCGCCCTGAACCCGGATCTCGCCGCCCGCGCCGAGACGCTGGCCAGCCAGGGCCGCAGCCCGGTCCACCTCGTCCTCGACGGCCGCCATGCCGCGATCCTGGCGGTGGCCGATCCCGTGAAGGCGGGGGCCCGTGCGGCCGTGGCGGCCCTGAAGGCGCGCGGCCTCGTGGTGGCGATGGTCACGGGCGACGACCCCGTCACCGCCGCCGGCGTGGCGCGGAGCCTCGGCATCGACGCGGTGGCCGCCGGGGTATTGCCCGGCGGGAAGGTCGAGGCCGTCCAGCGGTTCCGGGCCGAGCACGGGCCGGTGGCCTTCGTGGGCGACGGCATCAACGACGCGCCGGCACTGGCGGAGGCCGATGTCGGGCTGGCCATCGGCACCGGCACCGACATCGCGGTCGAGAGCGCCGACGTGGTGCTGATGTCGGGCGACCTGGAGGCCCTGGTCGAGGCCCTGGCGCTGTCGCGGGCGGTGATGGCCAACATCCGCCAGAACCTGTTCTGGGCCTTCGCCTACAACGCCGCCTTGATCCCGGTGGCGGCCGGCGTGCTGGTGCCGTTCGGCGGCCCGGCCCTGTCGCCGATCCTGGCCGCGGGCGCCATGGCGTTTTCCAGCGTGTTCGTCCTCGGCAATGCCCTGCGGCTGCGCCGGGCCGGCGGACGGCCCGCGGCCGGCGCGGCGCCCGCGCTCAACGCGAGGGCGGCATGAGCGCGGCGAGTCTGACGATCGGCGAGGCGGCGCGCCGCACCGGCGTCTCGGCCAAGATGATCCGCTGGTACGAGGCGACCGGCCTGCTGCCGCCGGCCGCGCGGTCCGAATCCGGCTACCGCCATTACGGCGACGCCGACCTCCACACGCTCCGCTTCATCCGCCGCGCCCGCGACCTCGGCTTCAGCGTCGACGCGATCGCGGATCTGCTGGCGCTCTGGCGCGACCGCGCCCGGCCGAGCGCCGGGGTGAAGGCGATCGCGCAGGAGCAGATCGCCGATCTGCGCCGCCGCATCGCCGAGATGGAGGGGATGGCGCGGACGCTGGAGCATCTGGCGGAGGCCTGCTGCGGCGACGAGAGGCCGGATTGCCCGATCCTCGACGATCTCGCCGCGGACGACCATCCGCCCGAACCACGGCGGCGCAGCCGCGGGCTGGCGGGGCGGGGACCGGCGCGGGGGGCCGCGTGAGCGGACCGGAACGGCGCACTGGGCCGCCGGCGGAGGCTTGGTGGCGTGCGACGAACCCGGCTCGCCTCCCTCTCAGAACGGGGCGATCCGTTGAATCCCCCTGCGAGGTCTGTGCGCGGCGCTCGCGGATCGGGTGGTTGATCCGGACGGCCGGGCTCTGCGCGCTGTCCGGATCGGGCCCTGGGCGCCGCGCATGCGCCAAGCGCGGCCGTTGACGGCGGCGCTGGCCCCGGCTTTGCTGGTCCGGCCCACCCCAAAGGCCACGAAAGCCCCGACCCGATGCCCGTCCTCGAACGGATCCGCGACTTCGCCGACACGATGACGGCGTGGCGGCACGACCTGCACGCCCATCCCGAGCTGCTCTACGATGTCACCCGCACCGCCGGCTTCGTGGCCGAGACGCTGCGGTCCTTCGGCTGCGACGAGGTGGTCACCGGCTTCGGCCGCACCGGGGTGGTCGGCGTGATCCGGGGCAAGGGCTGCGCCT
>NZ_BACT01000977.1:0-444 GCF_000333255.1 Methylobacterium sp. B1
ATAAAGGTGCGCTCGCCGTCTGGCTCCACCAGCGCCAGACACCAGCCGTTATCACCCGTATCTGCTTCCACCGCGCTGTGCAAATCCTGCTTCGCCATGGCGTTGCGAATAATATCCGCCCACACGCCGTGGCCGACGGGCAGGGCATTTTGCGCCGCAATGCCGAGCCGTTTCAGGGCGATGGCGATATTGAGCGCGCAGCCACCGATATTGACGCCCTGCTGTTTAAGCTCGATATCACACCCGCGCCAGGGCAGGGCGTAAGCGTCGGCGATGACGTCTATCACCGCCGCGCCCAGCACCGTCACCGGGCGCGTGGCGTGCAAGGTTTCAAGGCGCTGAGCCAAAGACGTCATATGCCCTCCCGTTGCTCCCGATAGTGCAGAAGTTTTTCGCAGTAGTGACCGAAATCGAGCTGGTTAACGGCGTCGAGTTCGGCCTTCA
>NZ_BACT01000976.1:0-286 GCF_000333255.1 Methylobacterium sp. B1
CGCCGAGCGTGTTGCCCGCCCGCAGCAGCGGCACGCCCAGGAAGGCGTGATAGGCCTCCTCGCCGGTCTCCGGACGGTACGAAAAGGCCGGGTGGTTCTGCGCATCCGAAAGTGAAAGCGGCTCCGCCGTGCGGGCGATCAGGCCGACCAGGCCCTCGTCGGTCCGCATGCGGGTCTGGTGGACCGCTTCGCGGTTGAGACCCTCGGTGGCGAACAGTTCGAGGGTGTTGTCATCGCGCAGCACATAGACCGAGCAGACCTCGGCCACGACATTGGCGGCGATCAG
>NZ_BACT01000975.1:0-6744 GCF_000333255.1 Methylobacterium sp. B1
CCGGGGATGAAGGTGATCCCGCCGCAGGTCAGCGGGCCGGTCAGCCCGATCACTTCGCTGCGGTCTGCGGCCGGGAGCTTGATGTATTTCAGGTTCAGGTTGCGGGCGATGCCGATGGCGAGCAGCAACTGGATCAGGCAGTTGCCGAAAGCGCCGCATTCGTAGAGCGCCAGCCCCACCAGGGCGCGCGAACGCGGCCGCTCGGCGCTGACGAGGCGGTAGGAGACGTAAGGGTTCGCGCCGGGCCGCTCGTCGGCCATGTCGAAGGGCACGTCCAGCACGCGCCGCAGGACGATGAGGTCGAAATCGGCCTGCGCGCACAGGACCTGTACCGCAGGCAGGCCGCTTCCGGCGGGCGCGTCCAGGGTGACGCGGACATGCCGCGCCCAGGCGCCCTCCCCGGCTCCGAGGATCAGGGCCGCGGCCTCCGCCCCGCTCTGGGAGGCGTCGAGGTCGGGCGTGCGCCAGACCTGTCCGTCATCGGACAGGGCGAGGCTCGGCCGCGCGGCACAAGCGGATCCGATCTCGACGCGTCGAATCGGACATCGAAACCCGAGATCGACCTGCAAGCTCAGGGTGCCGCGCGGCAGGGCGGTCTCGTCCGCCGCAGCGTCCTTGCTGCGCCAGGGCCGGCCGAACGCCACATCGATCAGGTCGCCGTTCATCGCCTCTCGCGGTGCGAAGGGAGCGGTTCGAGGGCCTTGCCTCACGGCCCTCTCTTCGCCGGCGGCGTCCCCTCTGTCGAGGAGGGCCTGAGGCTCGCGTTGCCGCGTCGTGCTCACGCGGAGCCCGATGCGGCCCGCGACGTCTTGCGCCCGGGGCGAATCGAACGGGACGCGGCACGCCGCCGGACGGCGCGCGGCCCTCGATTCCTTCGCTCCGCGCACAAAGCCGGGGCGATGCGTCTGCCGCCGCCGGCTAGCCGTCGAGCCCGAGCATCAGCCCGAGATTCTGCACGGCCGCCCCGGAGGCGCCCTTGCCGAGATTGTCGAGCCGCGCCACCAGCACCGCCTGCCCGTGCTCGGACGAGCCGAACACCCGCAGCTCCAGCCGGTCGGTGTCGTTGAGGTCCTCCGGCTCGATCTTCTCGCGGTGCGCGCCGGTGGCGGCGCCCGGCACGACCTGCACCAGCGGCTGACCGGCGTACCAGTCGCGCAGGGCGGCCTCCAGGTCGGCGGCCGCCGGCCGGCCCGGCAGCGCGTCGAGATGGAGCGGCACGCTCACAAGCATTCCCTGCCGGAAGTTGCCCACGGCCGGCACGAAGATCGGCCGGCGGGTCAGCCCGCTGTAGCGCTGCAGCTCCGGCAGGTGCTTGTGGGCGAAGCCGAGGCCGTAGAGCTGGAACGGCGGCGCCGTGCCCTGCTCGTAGGCCTCGATCATGCTCTTGCCGCCGCCGCTGTAGCCGCTGACCGCGTTGATGCTGATCGGGTGATCGGCCGGGATCAAGCCGCCTTCCACGAGCGGGCGCAGGAGCGCGACGCCGCCGGTCGGGTAGCAGCCGGGATTGGCCACCCGCCGGGCGCGGGCCACCGCGGCCCCCTGCTCCCGGGTCAGCTCGGGGAAGCCGTAGGTCCAGCCCTCCGCGACCCGATGGGCGGTGCTGGCATCGAGGACGCGCGGGCCGCCGCCGGGCAGGCTGTCGGCGAGCGCCACGGTCTCCTTGGCGGCCTCGTCCGGCAGGCAGAGCACCACGAGGTCGACCTCGGCGAGCAGCGCCCGCTTGGCTTCCGGATCCTTGCGGTGCTCCGGCGCGATGCTGCGCAGGGCGACCCGCCCGTCGCGCTCCAGGCGCTCGCGGATGCCGAGGCCGGTGGTGCCGGCCTCGCCGTCGATGAACACGGTGGGCTTCTGTACGCCGTCGCCAGCCATCGTCCGTCTCGCTCTCTCCGAAAGGCAGTGCCGCCCGAGTCGGCCATCGCGGCCGGGAAACTGGTGAGCGCGGTGCGACAGCCTGTCAACGGCCGCGCCGCAGCCCCGAAACGCGAAAGGGCGGCTCCCGCAGGAACCGCCCTCTCCGTGACACCGGTGTGACCGGATATCAGCGCTTGGAGAACTGGAAGCTGCGGCGGGCCTTCTTGCGGCCGTACTTCTTACGCTCGACCACGCGGGCGTCGCGGGTGAGGAAGCCTTCGCGCTTCAGCGGGGCACGCAGCTCCGGCTCGTAGTAGGTCAGGGCCTTCGACAGGCCGTGGCGCACCGCGCCGGCCTGACCGGAGAGGCCGCCGCCCGCCACCGTGACGGTGATGTCGTACTGGTCGACGCGACCGGCGATCTCCAGCGGCTGGCGCAGGATCATGCGCAGCACCGGACGGGCGAAGTAGGTCTCCACCGGGCGCTTGTTGACCGTGACCGTGCCGTTGCCGGGCTTGATCCAGACGCGGGCGACCGCGTCCTTACGCTTGCCGGTGGCATAGGCCCGGCCCTGGGCGTCCAGCTTCTGGACGTGGATGGGCGCTTCGTTGGCCGGATCGACCGCGCCGGTGTTCGACCGGTTGAGGTCGGCGAGGGACTGCAGGGTCGCCATGATCAAGCGCTCACGTTCTTGCGGTTGAGGGCGCCGACGTCGAGCGCCTGCGGCTGCTGGGCCTCATGCGGGTGCTCGGAGCCCTTGTAGACGCGGAGGTTGCCGAGGATCTGACGGAAGAGCGGGCCGCGGGGCAGCATGCGCTCGACGGCCTTCTCCACCACGCGCTCGGGGAAGCGCCCCTCGAGGATGAACTTGGCCGTGCGCTCCTTGATCCCGCCCGGATAGCCGGTGTGGTAGTAGTAGCGCTTCTGGACGTACTTGCGGCCGGTGAACTTCACCTTGTCCGCGTTGACGACGATGACATGGTCGCCGCAATCGACGTGGGGCGTGTAGGCGGCCTTGTGCTTGCCGCGCAGGCGCATCGCCACGATCGACGCGAGGCGGCCGACGACGAGGCCCTCCGCGTCGATCACGATCCACTTCTTGTCGACCTCGGCGGGCTTCAGCGAGGTGGTCTTCATAGCCAAATCCCAGGGGTTCCGACGGACCAGGGCCCCGACGCGTCGGGATCCGAGAACATCGGGGTGCCGAAAAACGAGCCGCCGCGTGGGGCACACGCGGCGGCGGTGGCCAGTGCATAGACGGGCCCGGATGCCGGGTCAACAGCGAAATCGGAAATCGCGAAAAGGCGAGCAATCAGAGCGGCTTGGCGGTTAAGGTATCAGAATACCACATCAAGGCGGGCACGGGACCGCGGAGGGCCGGCTCGGCTCTCCCCGTCACCGCCGCATCGTGAGGGGCCGGAGAGCGGCGGAGGCCTCCTTCAAGGCTCGCTGCGCTCACGCCTCGGAATCAGGGTGTGGGGTGGGCTGACCCGATCCGGCGGGAATCGTTCCCGATCGCGCTGAGGCGGGGGCGATAACCGGGCCCGTTCCACGCGATGCGCGGGTCCCATCTCCCGTGCGGCAGAGGGACAGGGTGAGGGATCAGGTTCGTCCGGACGAGGCTCGCCTGCCCGAGCCGTGATGGTGCGCTCGACCGCGAAGCGTCGTGTCCCTCACCCCAACCCTCTCCCGAACGGGAGAGGGAGGATGGCGCGGATGTCTCGAACGGAATCGCCTTCCTTCCAGACCGTCGCAACGCGATCGGACGCGGCGCTGCGAATGGGGCGCTGGCCACGGGGCGCTGTCTCGGACCGTATGAGGATCGGATTCAGTCGCCCCGCCGGCCCCGCTCCGCGATGGTCAGCTTCTGGACGCCCTTGGCCGCCAGCACCGGTTTCCGGGCGCTGAGGATCCGGGAATTCACGCCGGTCCAGCCGATCTCGCCCGAGAGCCGGCCGTACTCGATCTTGGGGCAGCGGTTCATGATCACCGTGAGGCCGCGCGCCTCGGCCCGGGCGGCGGCCGCGTCGTCGCGCACGCCGAGCTGCATCCAGATCACCTTCGGCGGCGGGCTGAGCGCCAGCGCCTCGTCGACCAGCGGCCCGGCGGCGGCGGAATTGCGGAAGATCTCGACCATGTCGATCGGCCGGTCGCCCAGGCTGGCCTGGACCTCGGCCAGGGAGGCCGCCACCCGGCGCCCGAGCAGGTCCTGGCCGGCGAGGCCGGGATTGACCGGCGTCACCGCGTAGCCGCGGTCGAGCAGGTATTTCAGGACGATCCAGCTCGGGCGCGCCGGGTTCGCCGAGGCCCCGACCAGCGCGATCGTGCGCGTGGTGTTCAGGAGGGCGCGGATCTGCGCGTCGGGGTAGCGGGCGTGGCGCTCCGCGAGCGCCGCCAGGTCGCCGGGCGCGGGCTGCCGGTGATCGTGGCCGGTCTCGTCCATGGCATGTCCCCTCGTCGTCCGGATGATCGCAATGCTTGCCGGCGGCCCGGCAACGGTCACAGCCGCCAGACCTCGTAGCCCAGCCGTGCGAACGCCGCGCGCTCGTACAGCGCCTTCACGTCCACGATCAGGCCGCCGGGCTTCACCCGGGCGGCGATCGCCTCCGGCCCGAGCCGGGCATAATCCCGGTGCGGGACCGCGATCACGGCCGCGTCCGCGTCGGCGGGCAGGTCGGCCCAGTCGACGAGGGTGATGCCATACTCGGCCCGGGCCTCCGCCGATCCGGCGCGGGGATCGTGGACCGACACGGCGCAGCCGAATTCCTCCAGCTCCCGCACGAGGTCGGCGACCTTCGAGTTGCGCAGGTCCGCGCAGTTCTCCTTGAAGGTCAGGCCGAGGACGATGACCCGCGCCCGCCCGGCATGGCCGCCGCGCCGGACGATCCGCTTCACCGTGCTGCGCGCCACGTGGGCGGCCATGCTGTCGTTGATCCGGCGCCCCGCCAGGATCACCTGGGGATGATGGCCGATCATCGCGGCCTTGTGGGTGAGGTAGTACGGGTCCACGCCGATGCAGTGGCCGCCGACCAGCCCGGGGCGGAACGGCAGGAAGTTCCACTTGGTCCCCGCCGCCGCGAGGACCTCCTGCGTGTCGAGGTCGAGCTTGTCGAAGATCAGCGACAGCTCGTTCATGAGCGCGATGTTCAGGTCGCGCTGGGTGTTCTCGATGACCTTGGCGGCCTCGGCCACCCGGATGGACGAGGCGGCGTGGAGGCCCGCCTCGATGATCGACCCGTAGAGGGCCTTCAGCCGCTCCAGCGTCGCGGGCGTGTCGCCGGCGACGATCTTCACCACCTTGGCGAGGCTGTGCTCCCGGTCGCCCGGATTGATCCGCTCCGGCGAGTAGCCGACGAAGAAATCCGTCTTCCAGCGCAGGCCGGAGGATTGCTCGAGGACGGGGATGCAGACCTCTTCGGTGGCGCCGGGATAGACGGTGGATTCGAACACCACGGTCGCGCCCGGCCGCATGTGCCGCCCGACGAGGTCCGAGGCCCGGATCAGCAGGGTGAAATCGGGGCTCTGGGCCCCGTCCACCGGGGTCGGGACCGTGACGATGATCACGTCCGCCGCGCTCAGGGCGGCCGGGTCGTCGGTGATCGCGAGGTGCCCGGCCGCCCGGAACGCCGCCGCGTCGATCTCTCCCGCCGGGTCGTGTCCGGCCCGGTAGGCCGCCACCTTGTCGGCGGCGCGCTCGTAGCCGATCGTGATCCGCGCCCGGCCGAACGCCAGGGCGAGCGGGAGCCCGACATAGCCCAGGCCGACGATCGCCACGCTGTCTGCCGAGCTGTCCGCCACGCCGGATCCCTCTGCGGGCTCGGAAGGCGCCGATGACGGTCCGGCCGCCGGGCGCGTATAGGGGCGGCCCGGGCCCGCGTCGACTCGCTTCGGCCCGCGCGGCGCGTCGCCGGCCGGTCGCGGCGCACCAAGACCACCTGACCGACGGGCAGAGACCGATCGAGCCCGGGGCGCGCATGAGGCGAGACGATGCCTGACCTCCGCTGGACCGAGGGGCCGGTCCACTGCACCGACCTCGTGGACGGCACCGGCAAGGTCTTCGGCTATGTCGGCCCGTGCGCCGCGGGCATGCGCGGCTACGTCGTCCAGTCCGGATCGGAATGGCCGCCGCGCCCGGCCGCCTTCGCCGATCATCCCGCGGCCGACGCGGCCCGCGCCTGGGTCGAGGCCGAGGTGTCCGCGCGCGCCTTTCGGCCCGTCCGCATCATCCGGGAGACCGGCGCGCCGGTCTCCTGATTCCCCGGGGCGGTTCAGGACCGCGTCAGCCTCGCCCGGCTTCGCTGCGACGCGGGATGCCGGTGGTGCCGGCGCGTTCGGGCTCCGGGGCGCAACGTGCTATGAGCCCCGATCGCCCTGTCGCGGGCCCTGAGGTCGATCATCATGCGCACGATCATGCTCGCCGCCGCCCTGCTGGCCCTGCCCGTCCCGGCCTCGGCGCTGTGCCGCTGCACGTGCGTCCGGGGCGAGATGAAGGCGATCTGCCAGGAGACGGACCTCACGATTCCGATCTGCCAGGGGCTCTGCGAGACCACGATCCGACCGGACCGGGTCATCATTCCGCTCGCCGGCGCCCGGCAGGCCTTCGAGCCGGCCCAGTCGACGAACCCCGCGCCCGGCGGCCTCGTGTCGCCCGATCTCAGCCTGGACACCAATCCGAACGGCACCCAGCTGGGAACGCCGAGCCAGCTCTCCGGAAGCGTCGGGTCGAGCTTGTCCTCCGGCAGCGGACGCTGAGCCACGAAAAAGCCCCGCGCGGCGGGTGCCGGCGGGGCTGAAGGTTGAGGACGCCCGGTGCGTTACGTCGGGCGACTGGTTTTAGAATACCATCATTGCTCGCGATGTGAAGCTCTCGCGATGNCAAATCCGGCAGATATT
>NZ_BACT01000974.1:0-936 GCF_000333255.1 Methylobacterium sp. B1
AGCGCAGATCCATCGATTCAGCTCCGGGCGATCTCGAACAGGCCGGCACAGCCCTGGCCGCCGGCGACGCACATGGTCACCACGGCGTAGCGCGCGCCGCGGCGGCGGCCTTCCAGCAGGGCGTGGCCCACGAGCCGCGCCCCCGACATGCCGAACGGGTGGCCGACCGCGATGGCGCCGCCGTTGACGTTGACCTTGTCCGGGTCGATCCCGAGCTTGTCGCGGCAATAGACCGACTGGGACGCGAAGGCCTCGTTCAGCTCCCAGAGGTCGATGTCGGAGACCCGCAGGCCCTGCCGCTCCAGAAGCCGCGGCACCGCGAAGACGGGGCCGATGCCCATCTCGTCCGGCCCGCAGCCGGCCGATGCGAAGCCCCGGAAGATGCCGAGGGGCTCGAGGCCGCGCCGCGCCGCCTCGTCGGCCGACATCAGCACGCTGGCCGAGGCGCCGTCCGAGAGCTGGCTGGCATTGCCCGCCGTGATGAAGGCGCCCTCCCCGCGCACGGGCTTGAGCTTGGCGAGCCCCTCCAGGGTCGTGTCCGGCCGGTTGCCCTCGTCCTTGGCGAGCCGGGTCTCGACCTCCCGGGTCTCGCCGGTGGCCTTGTCGGTCACCGCCATGACGGCGCTCATCGGGACGATCTCGTCGTCGAACAATCCGCGTTCCTGCGCGGTGGCGGTGCGGCGCTGGCTCTCCAGGGCGAAACGGTCCTGCGCCTCCCGGGAGATGCCGTAACGCTCCGCCACGATGTCGGCTGTCTCGATCATCGGCATGTAGATCGCCGGCAAATGCGCCTCCAGCCACGCATTGCGGGTCAGCTCCCGCTGGACCTTGGGCTGCACGAGGCTGATCGACTCGACCCCGCCCGCGACCGNCCACGGNACGCCGTCGAGGATGATCCGCCGGGGCGCGCTGGCGATCGCCTCCAGGCCCGAGCGC
>NZ_BACT01000973.1:0-12691 GCF_000333255.1 Methylobacterium sp. B1
ATTGAGCCCGCGCGACAGCCTCAAGGNCCACCCGGACGGCTCGNTGATCTCCCTCATCCAGCATGAGAGCCCTGGCGCGCAGCGGAGGGCGAACTGGCTACCTGCCCCGGCCGGGCCTTTCATCCTGATGCTCCGCACCTACTGGCCGAAGGACGTCCTCCTGAACGGCTCCTGGGCGCCGCCGCCGGTCACCCGCAGCTCCAGCGCCACGCTCTAGGCCGCACGGCCGGATCCCTGCCCGAGAGGCAGCGCTCCATAAGATCCAATCCGCGAACGTCCGCCTGCGACGGTGACGCAGTCCGTTGCGACCGCCCCGCCGAAGGCCGGCTCCTCACCCCGAGCCGAAGTCGCTTTACCGCAGGCAAACGTCTCCTTTGAGGACGAGACGAACGCGGTCCTGACGGCCGAGATGGGTCGAAACCTGCAGGGCCGCTCAGGGCGAGAGCGGTCCGGCCGCTTTCGGACCGCCAGGCAGGGAAGCCGACGTCGGTTCCGCGCCTGCACACGACCCATGGCAGGCCAATGGCAGGCCCGTGACAGGCCCGCTTCGTCGTCACCGCATCGGCCTGATCGCGGGTGAGCACGCTGATGGCCGGTCGATCCGCAGCACCTTCGGTGTCCGCGTGATGGCCGGGGCGACCAAGCTCAATGCCAAATCCGGTTCGTTGCGCTATCCTGCCGCTGACGCGCCGGGGGGAACGCCCTGCTTGGCATAGACGGAAAGAGCCCGCTCATGTTCGATGAATACGGCATTCCACGCGGCGCTGAGTTGAACGAAGTCCCGCTGCCCGCGCTGTATCATTTCGTCTATTGCAGCCGTGCCGCGGACGGCGTCGACGACGCCGAGGTCGGCCGCATCGTCAAGGCGGCCCAGCTCCACAATCTCGCGCATGGCATCACCGGGGTCCTGGTGTTCGGCAGCGGCGTCTTCTTCCAGTGGATCGAGGGGCCGGCTGCCCAGATACACAAGCTGATCGCGCGCCTGCATGGCGATTCGCGCCATTACGATGTCGTTTCGCTGAGCCAGAGCGAGGAAGAGCGAGAGCGTCTCTATCCGGACTGGGAGATGGAGAAGGTCGAAGCCGAGGACATCCGCATGGTTCTGACGGACGCGCTTGAAAGCGCCGAAGACAAGAGCAACATCGCGGCCCTCAAGCGGATTCTCAAGCAACTCGATTCGGGACCGCTCGATTCGCTGGGACGAAGCTGATCGGGCCAGCCCGTAACATCCAGTCCGGCGCCCGATCGGCGTTGTGGGCCAGGACTTCGATGGGCTCCATTCGACCTCGACCGAGCGTCGCAGAGCATCCCGTTCTCCAGGATCGACCGCGTCGCCGTGGCGAACCTCCATTCCAGTCCCTGCGGCTGCGCGGTTGGGCCCGCGAGCCAGTCCGACCACGCAACGACCCTTCACGGGCAAGGGGGCGCGCGATCGCCTGTCTAAGCCCGAGCCCGACCGTTGTCTCGCCCGCGCGCAAAACTTTGTCTTTCGGCCAAGCCGGGCCGCGTTGTCTTATCCCAGGAAATTTGACTTAGCCTTTACATCCGCGCTGACAACAGTTCTCATGCTGCGCAGCGATCGATAGGCCAGCAAGGCCGCCGACGCTGTGGCGCCGGGGGGGACGATGCAGAATTTCGGTTCGTCCGACCATCTGGGGGGCGACGGTCTCCCGCACGATACCGAACGTGCGACCGAGGCTCGTCGGCTCTATGCGCGCAAGCGTGCCGCCGAGGCCGCACGCGAGCGCTGCCTGGCCCTGGGGCAGGTCGTCCAGACCGAGATCATCCCGCAACTGGTTCTGCGCCATCGCGGTTTGGGGACCGAGGGAGCCATACCCGCCTTCAAACCAGACGCGGGACAGATCGCGGCCTTCACCGATCTCACGCTCGCGACGGACGATGGGGCCGTCATCGAGGCTTTCTCGGCCCTGGTGGCGGCCGGCCACCCTGTCGATCGCCTGTTCCTCGATCTTCTGGCCCCCTCCGCGGCTCTCTTGGGCCGGATGTGGGACGAGGATCTGTGCGACTTCGTCGAGGTCACCACGGGGGTGGCCCGTCTCCAACGGCTCGTCGCGCGTTTCCGAGCCGCGCCGGGGACCGCCTCGCGCGATGATCGGCGTCGTCTGCTCCTGATGGGCGCTCCAGGTGAACAGCACACGTTCGGCGTGCGGATCGTCGAGCAATTCCTGCGTCGGGCAGGCTGGGCCGTGTCGATCGGCCTCTCCTCCAGTCCAGAGGAGATCGCCGCTCTGGTGGCGTCCGAATGGTTCGGCGTCGTCGGTCTGACGCTCAGCAGCGAGACGCGCGTCGACCAGCTCGCCACGGCGATCCGCTCCGTGCGCGATGCGTCGTGCAACCGAGCCATCTGCGTGATGGTCGGAGGACCGATGTTTCTGCAGCAGCCGGACCTCGTCCAACGGGTCGGAGCGGACGCATCCGCGGTGGACGCGGCGACGGCGGTGCTACTCGCGCAACGACTGCTCGATCTTGCGGCCGACGAGGCCGGGACGTCAGGAGCAGACGCGGTTGCGACCGAGTGCGGGGCCTGACACCGGCGCAGGAGAAGCAAGGCCCCATCAGCCTCCCTGCGGCTCTGAGGGGTCAGCCTGCCCCCCGGCATCCGGCCGATCGAGCCTCGGAATCGCTCTGAGGGGACGGGCGCGAGGCGGCCGACTGGGGCGGCCCGAAGACGGTCCCTGTGCCGTCTGGCGAAGGGCCAGGGGCCGCTGACTACCCCGGGGCGACGTTGCCGGGCGGCCTGGGAATGGCGGCGTCCGAGAGCCGACGTTCAAGCGGTCGGTCGGTCGGGCGCGTGTCTGCCTCCTCGCGGGGTCAGCCAGGCCGTCACCGGCAGCGGGACGTCTGCGGGCGGGCAAGCCGCTCCCGGATCCGATCCAGACTCGCGTTGGGCAGGGTGATCCGCCGCCATCTATGATAGACGAGCCGGAGAGTGCGCTGCCCGTCCAGCGTGGAACGTCCTTTTGGAGAGTCGCAGTGGCACGTCCGGACCTTGGTACGAAGCGCATTTGCCCGGTGACGGGCAAGAAGTTCTACGACCTCAACAAGACCCCCGTGATCTCGCCCTACTCGGGCGAGGTCGTCCCCACCTCCGTGTCGCCGTCCTCCGCCCGAGCGGCCGCACCCGTGGTGGCGCGCAAGGAGACGCCGGTCGACGATGAGGAGGAGACGGACGGGCCGGAACTCGTGTCACTGGATGAGGCCGAGGCCGAGGAAGCCGACAAGGACACCGATACCGAGAGCGATGACACGCTCGATATCGAGGACGACGGCGACACGGTCGAGGATGACACCCTCGTGGTCGACGAGGACGACGAGGACACCAGCGACCTGATCGAGGTCAACGACGACGAGGACGATCAGTAGCCGCGCTCAAGCGGATCGCCCGATCCGCCGAACGCTGATCCCTCGCAGGGTCTCGGCGGCCGATCGATCGGGCCGTCGGGCGGCCCATGAGCAGGGCCGATCGCACCGCCATGCGACGGGACGGCTCGTCGCTGTCAGGATCGACCACGGTCGCGGACGCGAAGGCGTGCGCCGCGACGGCCGCAGCCAGATCGAGACTATGGTCCGGCCCGATCGGATGATTCTGCGTCGTCGGTTCCGCGAGGTAGACGTCGATGGCGGCACCGACGTCCTCGATGGCGATGCGCTCGGCGGTTACGAGATCCCAGAGCGTGGCATCGTCCGGCATCGGCGACGTCCCATACCGCGCGCGACAGGCCGCAACGACGTGACAGCGAGGACACCCTGATCATCAAGGAGCCCCAAGGGCAAGGCGGTCGCCGGGGGGGCACCCCACGGAACACCGCGGCTCTCGCACAAGGCCGATCCTGCGGCTCCTGCACGGTCTGCTGTCGAGCCCTGGAGATCAAGGCCCTCGACAAGCCCGCGGGGATCCTGTGCCGCCACAACACCGGCACGGCGTGCGGGATCTACCCCGAGCGCCCGGAGGCCTGCGCCCGCTGGGATTGCCTGTGGCGCAAGATCGGAGCCCTGCCGGATGACCTGAGGCCGGATCGGTCGGGCGTGCTGTTCTCGTTGGAGAGCCGGCCACCGGTCGCAGAGGCTCCCGACGCGGCCTGCATCGTCGGTCGCGCGGTGGACGGGGCGCAAGCCTTCGACCGAGGAGCGGTGGCGGAGGCCTTCGCCATGTTCGTTCGCGAGGGGTCGCTGCCGGTGTGGAAGGCCTCCGACCGGGAGGCCACCCTGGTGAGCCGGGGCGGGGCGGTCCCGGCGCGGTGACATCGGTGGCGAGCGGTCCCGCACAGGTCGTCGCTTCAGCACCGCAAGCCGATACCCGACTCGGCCCGCGATGCTGATGTTAGGCGGATCTGGTCAGCCGATGCCGAACGGCGCGCGCCGGCTGTGATCCCCACGAAGGACGGCTCAGGCGCCCTTCAGGTTGGCGGCGCTCTCCTTGCCACTGCGCCGGTCGGCTTCGACGTCGTAGGAGATCTTCTGCCCCTCGATCAGGTTGCGCATCCCGGCGCGCTCGACCGCCGAGATGTGGACGAACACGTCCTTGCCGCCGTCGTCGGGCTGGATGAAGCCATAGCCCTTGGTCTCGTTGAACCACTTCACTGTGCCGGTAGCCATAGCGTTAACCCTGGTCGTCGGCGCGCCAACGCGGCACGCCGTGAGCTTCGAACCGGCCGGATCAGCCGACCGTTCCATGCGCGGCACCGATCAGACGGCGTTGAACCGACGACCGCACGAACCGTGACGGCGTTTTCCGGGTTCGCTCCGGCCGCCCATCATCTGGGCTATCATTGCGGCTCAGGGAGGCGCAGGATGCCGGTCGACGGATCGCGTGCCTCGAGCGCCAGCAGCTTGGGGCTGGTGTTCACAACGGGAGCGGGCAGGCGCGAATGGCAGACGTCGTAAGCTTCCCGGCCAGGCGCCATTCGTCCTGTGCGCTCTCGCCGTACCGGGCCTACCGGTTCGCGCCGGATGGGAGCGTCAGGTCGACCATCCCGATCGAGGCCGCCAGCGACGCGGACGCGACGGAACGTGCCCTCTGCCTGAGCGACGGAGACCGCGTCGAACTCTGGTCGCGGGCCCGCTTCATAGCCCATGTGGGACCCCTGGACGGTCCGATCGCCACCTCGATCGCGCTGATTGAGGACGAGCCGTCGCCGGATCCGTGAGCACGGCTTTTCGCGCGTGACGCTCAGCCGGGCGTGAGATCCCGACGCCTGCGACAGGCCCGAGATTCAGGCCGGTCCTCTTGACCGTGCCGGCACCCCATTCAGCCCTCGGTCGGTCCGATGGTGTCGGCCGCATGGGCCTCGCGCGAGCCGAGCGGCTTCGGCTGCCCCCGCGTGCTGTCGCGCGCCGTCTGGCGTTCGATCTCGGCGTTCAACTTGGCCCCCAGAAGCACGATCACGACCGAGAACCAGATCCACGTCATGAACCCGACGCCTGCGCCGAGCGAACCGTAGATCCTGTTGTAGCTGTCGAAGCTGGCCACGTACCAGGAGAACGAGACCGAAGCACAGACCCAGGTGATGGCCGCGGCGACGCCGCCCCAACTCACCCACCGCCACTTGGCCTCGCGCCGGCTGGGTCCGTACCGATACGTCACGGCCAGGCCGAGGCTGACGAGGATCAGCAGCCCCGGCCAGCGCACGAGGCGCAGCGTGACGTCGGTCAGCACACCCAGGCCGAGCTGGTCGAGCGCGAGCGGCAGGATGACGACCAATCCGGTGGCCGTCAGGGCGAACACGATGCCGCTCAACGTGAACAGGAAGGTGGTGGCATAGAAGCGCACCAGCGAACGCTTCTCCCGCTCCCTGTAGATCACATTGAGCGCATCGAAGAGGGCGCTCACGCCCGAGTTCGCACTCCAGAAGGCGATCAACACGCTCACCAGCGAGGCCGTGCTGAGCGCGCCGGCGCTCTGCTGGGCGACGCGTATGAGCTGGTCGGACAGGAGGGCGAGGACGCCGCTCGGCAGGACGCCCGAGAGGAGGCTCAGGTGCTCGCTGATGACGTGCGGGTCGGAGAACAGGCTGTAGACCGACACGATGGTCGCCAAAGCCGGGAAGGTCGACAGAAGGGTGAAGAAGGCGACGCCCCCGGCCGTGGTGAAGATGCGGTCGCGCGGGAAGGAGTACAGGATCCTCCAGAGGACGTCCTTCCACCCCAGGGCCGGGATCTGGGCCGGATCATCCGCGGTTCGCCCGCGACCGGGTTCGCGCGCGCGGCTCCGGGCGCGGCTGAGGCTTCCCGTGTCAGGCCGGCGCGTGCTGACGGAGCGCCAATCCTCGCCCTCGTCCTCGCCCTCGTCGTGGTTCTGGTCCGGGCTCACGAGGGATCCTGCGCAGCGCCTTGACCCGGGCGCACTCTACGTCGTTCCGGCCGGCCGCCAACCGCGTCGGCCGTTGCGCCGCATTGAAGCAGACCTTCGGCGTCAGGCCCATCATCGCCATGCGTCGAGGCCCGCCCGAGGTCCGGCAACGGACACGGAGCGCGCCGGCCGGGAAGCCGGGTCGCCCGCCCGTTCCTGCCTTGTCAGATCGACGGCTGCGCGACGCCGCAGCGCCACCATCCTGCGGTCGATCGGCCGAATCGGCTGTGCTCGGCTTCGATACGGCGCCGGTTCAGGCCGGGCCGGGCGCTTCTTCCGTCGTCACGCGAAACCCGGTGAGATCGTTGGGCCCGAAGGTGAGCGTCAACGGCACGTCCGCGGCGTCGCGCCCATAGGCGATCAGGATCCGGCCGATCCGGGAGCTGTTGTTGCGAGGGTCGAAGGTATGCCAACGGCCACCGAGATACACTTCCATCCAGGCGGCGAAATCACCGGGCGCATGCGGCAGCGGCAGGCCGATGTCGCTGACATAGCCGTTGCAGTAGCGCGTCGGGATGTTGAGGCAGCGGCAGAACGCGATCGCCAAATGCGCATAGTCGCGGCAGACGCCCCGCTGCTCCTCGAAGACATCGAAGGCCGTGCGGGTTGCACGCGCGTGCTCATACCCGAAGGCGATCCGATCATGCACATAGTCGCAGATCGCCTGCACCCGTCCCCAGCCGGGCGGGACATGTCCGAACAGATCCCACGCGATGGCGGAGAGGCGATCCGTCTCGCAGTACCGGCTGCCGAGGAGAAACAGCACGCTGTCCGAAGGCAGCTTCTCGACCGGGATCTCCGGAGCGTCGAGTTCCTGCAGATCCCCGCTGCCGTGGTCCCGCACGACCGTGTCGGTCTTGAGCATGAAGCGCCCCGCCGGAGCGACCATACGGGAGCACCAATTCCCGAAGCTGTCGCGATAGCCCTCCAGGGGAACGGCCGGGCTCGTGATCAGGTAATCGGGCCGTTCGAGGTCAGGGAAGCGCGATGCGTGGACGTTGAGCGTCGCGATGACGGGCGTGGGCTGCGGAAACTCGTAAGTCATCTCGCAGCCGACAAGAATGCGCATGTGCTCTCTCCTCGATGGCAACCGCGAGATCGGCGCGGGTCATGCCGACAGGACGAATCTCGCAGGGCCCTCGTCGGCGCGATCGCCCTGCGAGCCAACGCATCCGTCACGAGGATGAGGCGCCCGGAGCGAACGGCACAAGCTTGCCGGTTTCAGCCCGGCGGGGGCGGCAGCGGTCGATAGCGACAGAAGGTCGGTCCAGCCGGTCGATCCAGCCGGTCGATCCACCCCCTCGTGTTGCGCCGAAGCGCCCTCCGGCGATCCGCCTGTCGGCGTGCCGGAGGGCGCTTCGGACCTGTTTCGGCCGGTTAGAAATCCATGCCGCCCATGCCGCCCATGCCGCCGCCGGCGGGCATGGCCGGGGCCTCCTTGCGCGGCGCCTCGGAGATCATCGCCTCGGTGGTCACCAGCAGGCCGGCGACCGAGGCCGCGCCCTGAATGGCCGCGCGCACCACCTTGGCCGGGTCGACGATGCCGGCCTTGAGCATGTCGACGTACTCTTCGGTCTGGGCGTTGAAGCCGTAGGTCTCCGAGCTGTTGGCCAGGATCTTACCGACCACGATCGAGCCCTCGACGCCCGAGTTCTGGGCGATCTGACGGATCGGGGCCTCAAGGGCCTTGAGGACGATCTTGATGCCGGCCTGGACGTCGGGGTTGTCGTTCGCGAGCCCCTGGACGGCTGCCTTGGCGCGCAGGAGCGCGGTGCCGCCGCCGGGGACGATGCCTTCCTCGACCGCCGCGCGGGTGGCGTGCAGCGCGTCGTCGACGCGGTCCTTCTTCTCCTTGACCTCGACCTCGGTCGAACCGCCGACGCGGATCACCGCGACGCCGCCCGCGAGCTTGGCCAGACGCTCCTGCAGCTTCTCGCGGTCGTAGTCCGAGGTGGTCTCCTCGATCTGCGCCTTGATCTGGCTGATCCGGCCCTCGATGTCGGTCTTCTCGCCGGCGCCGTCGATGATCGTGGTGGTCTCCTTCTCGATCCGCACGCGCTTGGCGCGGCCGAGCATCGGGAGCGTCACGTTCTCGAGCTTGATCCCGAGATCCTCGGCGATCATCTGGCCCTTGGTCAGGATCGCGATGTCCTCGAGCATCGCCTTGCGGCGGTCACCGAAGCCCGGCGCCTTCACGGCCGCGACCTTCAGGC
This sequence comes from Methylobacterium sp. B1, assembly GCF_000333255.1. Taxonomy (NCBI): domain Bacteria; kingdom Pseudomonadati; phylum Pseudomonadota; class Alphaproteobacteria; order Hyphomicrobiales; family Methylobacteriaceae; genus Methylobacterium; species Methylobacterium sp. B1. The sequence goes on from NZ_BACT01000973.1 coordinate 8,584, forward strand.
CGCCGCGCAGCTTGTTCACCACCAGGGTGGCGAGCGCCTCGCCCTCGATGTCCTCGGCGATGATCAGGAGCGGCTTGCCGGTCTGGACCACGGCCTCGAGCACCGGCAGCATCGCCTGGAGCGAGGAGAGCTTCTTCTCGTGGATGAGGATGTAGGGATCCTCGAGCTCGGCGACCATCTTCTCCGCATTCGTGATGAAGTACGGGGACAGGTAGCCGCGGTCGAACTGCATGCCTTCGACGACGTCGAGCTCGGTCTCGGCGGTCTTGGCCTCTTCGACCGTGATGACGCCCTCGTTGCCCACCTTCTGCATGGCGTGGGCGATCATCTCGCCGATCTCCTTGTCGCCGTTGGCGGAGATCGTGCCGACCTGGGCGATCTCCTCGGACGAGGCGACCTTGCGGGAGCGCGCGCCGATATCCTTCACGACCGCGGCCACGGCCAGATCGATGCCGCGCTTCAGGTCCATCGGGTTCATGCCGGCGGCGACGTACTTCACGCCCTCCCGGACGATGGAGGCCGCGAGAACGGTCGCGGTCGTCGTGCCGTCACCGGCGGTGTCGCTCGACTTCGAGGCCACTTCGCGCACCATCTGGGCGCCCATGTTCTCGAACTTGTCGACGAGCTCGATCTCCTTGGCGACGGTGACGCCGTCCTTGGTGATGCGCGGGGCGCCGAAGCTCTTCTCGATCACGACGTTGCGGCCCTTCGGGCCCAGCGTCACCTTCACCGCACTGGCGAGCAGTTCGACACCGCGCAGCATCTTCTCGCGGGCATCGACCGAAAAGCGAACGTCTTTGGCGGACATGGGGGAGCACTCGTCATCTGTCGTTTGGCCCTGAGGCGCGCCACAGCGGGCGCCTCGAAGGGCAGATCGTCGTGAGGCTCTGAGCGGCCTGATCCGCGCTAGGCGACGATGCCCAGGATGTCGGATTCCTTCATGATCAGGAGGTCCTGACCGTCGATCTTGACCTCGGTGCCGGACCACTTGCCGAACAGGACGCGGTCGCCGGCCTTCACCTCGAGCGGGTTGATCTTGCCCGCCTCGTCGCGCACGCCCGGTCCAGCGGCGACGACCTCGCCCTCCTGCGGCTTCTCCTTGACCGTATCGGGAATGATGATGCCGCCCTTGGTCTTCTCCTCGCCTTCGATGCGACGGAGGACCACGCGGTCGTGCAGCGGACGGAATTTCATCGTGGTATCCTGATCGTTCCCAAGCGAGATCCAACCGACATGATTGGCGCTGTCGCGGGAAAGGCTACGGCGAGACTGTCATCGCCGCCCGATCGACGCATTGTTAGCACTCACCGAGTGGAAGTGCTAATCTTATGAATGGGCCGGGGACCGGCTCATCCGGGCATTGGCGCGCGCCTTCGCGGCCGCTCCCGATTGACCCGCGCGGCGACACGACCGTCCGCCTCCCGTGGGCATGGCCAAGGGAGACGGCGCAGGGAGACGGCGCAGGGCGACGGTCCTTGCACTCGGCCGGGCATCGACGTGCGCCTGGCGGTGGAGGGCTGGCCAGGCGCAGGATGCCATGTCATGGGCAGGGCGGTGATCGATCATCCCCCTTCCTTCCAGCCCCTGTCGCTTGCAAGCTTGGGCTGGTCCGACTTCTTCGAAGTCCAGCGTGAACCCCACGAGGCCGATCTCGCCCCGATGCGGATCGCGACGCTTCACCGGTCTCGCTTGACCGCCCTGTCGGAGGCCGGATCCGTCGAACTGACGCTCGCGATCCACGCCAGCACGAGCGACTTCACCGTGGGCGATTGGGTTCTCGTCGATCCACGAACCCAGACCGTGCATCGCCGTCTCAGCCGCAGGACGGTCATGGAGCGCCGCACCGAAGGCAGCCGGACCCTTCAGGCCGCTGCGGCCAATGTCGACACGCTGTTCATCGTCACCTCCTGCAACGCCGATTTCAATCCGGCGCGACTGGAGCGCTATCTGGCTCTGGCCAATCAAGGCGGCACAATTCCGGTGATCCTCCTCACCAAGGCCGACACGACAGCCGATCTGGGAACCTACCAGCGCCAAGCGTCCGAGTTGCAGCGCGGGCTCGACGTCGTAACCCTCAACCCCCGTCTCTCCGCGGCTGCAGACGCCCTCGCTCCGTGGTGTGGGCTGGGGCAGACCGTGGCGCTGGTCGGCTCCTCCGGCGTCGGCAAATCGACGCTGGTGAACACGCTGGTCGGTCCCGGTCAGGCCCAGGCCCAGCTGACCGGCGGCATTCGCGAGCACGATGCCAAGGGACGCCATACGACCACGTCGCGTTCGCTGCATGCCATCGCCGACGGCGGCTGGGTCATCGACACGCCGGGGATGCGCACGCTGCATGTCAGCGGCGCCGCGGAAGGGATCGAAACGCTGTTCGCCGAGATCATCGAACGCGCGCCCCTGTGCCGATACCGCGACTGCACCCACACAAGCGAACCCGGGTGCGCCGTGCAGGCTGCCGTCGCGGACGGCAGCCTCGCACCTGAGCGGCTGATCCGTTGGCGCAAGCTGTTCGACGAGAACCGGACCAATACACCGACACCGGCTGGTCCACGCAGCCACCGACGTCCTCGCAGGTAGGCTGCGGCCCTGACTGTCCCGCTGCCGCGAGAGCGGGCGCCGGCGGCGCGCTCCGTGCTATGACGCCGGCATGACGCGCTGACCCTTCGCCCACACCCGTGGCAATCCAGGCTGCGAAGGCGGCCTCCTGTTCGGGTGGATCGATACGGTCTCGTCACAACGACCGGACATGCCGGAACCCTGAGTGGCTGGATAAGGTGAGCGTGACCGGAGACCAATCGGACGCGTTGCGCCCGCGACGCGTCGCCGTGCTCGGTGGCACCGGGACGATCGGGCGCGCGACGGTGCGCGCGCTGGTGTCACGGGGCCATGACGTGGTCTGCTTCGTCAGGCGTCGCGCCGACATCGACGACCCGTCAGGGCCGCCCGCGTGCTCCCGACTGCCTCCGGGCGCGACCGCAAGGGTGGTGGATGTGACCGATCCATCGTCCCTCGCCGAGGCGGGTTTCCGCGCCGAGCCGTTCGACGTCCTGGTCTCGTGTCTCGCCTCGCGCACGGGCTTGCCCGACGACGCCTGGGCGATCGATTATCGCGCGCATGTAAGTGCGTTGCACGCCGGGAAGGCGGCCGGCGTGACCCACGTCATCCTTCTCTCGGCGATCTGCGTCCAGAAGCCGGTCCTGGCGTTCCAGCATGCCAAGCGCGCGTTCGAGGGCGTTCTGGCCGCGTCGGGCCTCGATTACACGATCGTACGACCAACGGCCTTCTTCAAATCACTGTCGGGGCAAATCGATCGTTTGAAACGCGGGAAGTCGTTCCTGATTTTCGGCGACGGCACGCTGACGGCCTGCAAACCGATCAGCGACGACGACTTGGGCACCTACATTGCCGAGTGCCTCGACGACCCGGACCGGCGCAATCGCGTGCTGCCGATCGGCGGCCCGGGCGAAGCCGTGACCCCGAAGGCGCAGGGCGAGCAGCTCTTCGCCTTGCTCGGGCGCGAAGCGCGATTCACGCATGTGCCCGTGGCCCTTCTGGACGTCATCATAGTCACTCTGGCCATGCTCGGACGGCTGGTTCCGACCATGGCAGCCAAGGCCGAACTCGCGCGCATCGGGCGCTACTACGCGACGGAATCCATGCTCGTTCTGGATCCGGTGACGGGGCAATATGATGCGCGCGCCACACCGTCGACCGGCTCTGAAACTCTCTTCGACTATTATGCGCGCGTGATCCGAGGCGAGGCCGTTGCCGAGCGCGGCGACCACGCCGTGTTCTGACGGCGCGCCGTCTGGACGCCCGCAAGCGGGCCGCAGGGCCGCCCAAGCGGGGCGGAAGCCGACGCGCCGACCGGCGTCAGCTTCTCCGCTTCACCCACGTCGAGGCAGCCTGACCATCGTCGGCCGGAACCGGCGGGCGCCGGTGATCGCCTGAGAGCCTTGGTCGGGTGGATTGCGGCCGGCCTGCTCCCGAGCCGGGGGTGGCGCGAACAGGCACGACCGGCGCGTCCTCGCGCGCCTGACCACAGGTCTCCCGGGGCTGCTGCTGCAACCGGGCGTGGGCGGTCGCGGACCACGTTGCCGACCGGTCT
>NZ_BACT01000972.1:0-8187 GCF_000333255.1 Methylobacterium sp. B1
TCAGGGACGAGACGCACCGGCGTCAATTCTTCGCGCGCCTGCGCGAAGGGTCCTGGGCGGCCGACAAGCTGCAGGAGCGACGCGACGAGGTTCCGCCGGCGGGCGCCCCGAAGCGCCGCGCCGAGGAGGACTTGCAGGGCGAGCCGCGTGCGCACCCCCGGCCGGCCCATGCGGCCGGGCGCGATGCTGTGACCGGCAGATACGCGGACCAGCAGGTCCGCAAGGTTGAGGCCCGCGAGGCTGGCGGCCATCGGCTCGACGAGGCGCGGATTGCCGTCGATGTAGAGCGGGCGCTCGCCGCGGTCGTCCGTGAAGTAATCGACGGACAATGCGCCGTGCCAGGACAGATGGGAGCCGATCTTTGCAAGATCGCTGGCGACGTTGGGGCGATGAACGCTTTCTTTGAGCGCCGCGCCGCCGCCTGCTCCCTCGACGAGCCTGCGCGTGGCGTGGAACCCGACGAGCCGCCCCTCCTGGAAGACGGCCTGCGCCTGCTCGAGGGGCGCGGACACCCATGCCTGCACGAGGATCGGCTCGCCCGGGGTCGCCACATGCGCGAGTTCGGCCGCGGCACGGTCCCGGTCCGCCTCGCAACGGATCAACCAGGTGCTGCGGCTCGCCGTGCCCAGGGCGGCCTTCACGACGAACGGGTAGGCCGCGTGCTGGGCGAGGCTGCGCGGATCGTCGAGCAAATGTGTTGGGGGCTGTTGCAGGCCGAGCTCGGTCAGCAGGCCGCGAAAACCGAGCTTCGTCAGGACGCGCTCGTAGCTTTCGAAGGCCGGAACCGCGAACGCAACCCGCGGGCGCAGTTCGTCGGCCAAGCGGGCGACGAGGTATCCCTGCTCGTGGATGGGCAGGAGGACATCGAATCTCTCCCGCGAGAGCGTCTCGTGGAGGAAGTGTCGAAACCCCTCCGGATCCGTGCCGAGGGGCGGGCAGCGATAGCGGCGGACGACCAAGCGCGAGAACCGCCCGAGGCAGATCCGGGCCGGATCGCAGTAGGCGAACTCGTGCCCGGCGAGCGCCAGGGCCGTGATGGCTTGGCGCGCAGACGTGCTGCTGCCCTCGGTCAGGAGAACGCGCATGCGGTGCTCGTCGCCTCCAGGATGCTCGGCGGGATGCCCGTCGCGCCGAGGCCGTCGATGCCGGTGTCGATGCCTTCAGGGCAGAGCGTCCGTCCGCGCCAGGACGCGCCGATGGCGGGGGCCCGTTATAGTCCGGATACGGGCGCCTCGCCGGGACGAGCAGACGGACACGGCTGTCGCGGCGGGGGCACGCATGGCCGGTCGCGAAGCCACCGCGGCCCGGGCTCGCGGACGTCCAGAAGACCGCCTGCCGCGCGCCGCACCCGCCCGGCCGCGATGATTCTGCCGCCTGTCGATCATGGGCGGCCGGCCCTCTGCGAACCCACGGTCCGGGCATGCGTCTCGCAGTCGTCCGCGTCCGGCCGTTCCTCGTGCGTGATCACCCCGTCCTCGATGTGCACGATCCGATCGGCGAAGCGGAAGAGACGCGCGTCGTGCGTCACGACGAGGACGGCCCGCCCGCGCTGCTTCGCCGCCGATGACAGGATGGCCATGATCGCCCGACCGTTTTCCGAGTCGAGAGCGGCCGTCGGCTCATCCGCGAGGATGACGGACGGATCCGCGACCAGCGCCCGCGCGATCGCCACGCGCTGCTGCTCGCCGCCGCTCAGCTCGCGCGGGAACGCGTTCAGCTTGGCGGAGAGGCCGACATCGGCGAGGACCGCGGCGCTCTTCGCGGTCGCCCCGGGGCCGCGCTCGCTGCGGATATCGAGGGCGAGCTGGACGTTCTCCGCCGCGGTGAGCGTGGAGAACAGATGGTAGGATTGGAAGACAAAGCCGATGTGCCGCCGCCGGATGACCGCCAGCGCCTCCGGCCGGGCGTCGCCGGTCGGGACGCCGCAGACCCGCACGGTCCCGCTCGTGGGCGTCAACATGCAGCCCAGGATGGACAGCAGGGTCGTCTTGCCGCTGCCCGAGGGCCCGACCAGGACCGTCAACTCGTGGGCGCGGACGACAAGGTCGAGCGCCCGCACCGCCTCGACGCGCGTCGGCCCCTGCCCGTAGGTCTTGCACACCCGCGCGGCTTCGATCGCGGCGCTCATCGGGTGAGCACGCTCGCGGGATCGACCCGGATGATCCGGACGATGGAGGCGATGCCGGAGGCGACGCACATGAGGAGCGTGAGGGCGAAGGCGACCGCCACCAAGGCGGGGGTAATAATCACCGGGGCGACGCTCGTCGCGGTCAGACGCTCGACCCCGATACTGATTACGGTCGCCACCGAGAGACCGATCAGCGCGTTCACGAGCGCCTGGAAGGCGATGACCCTGTAGATGTATCGGTTGGAGGCACCGATCGCCCGGACCATCGCGAATTCGTAGAGGTGCTCCTTCGTGCTGGAGTAGAGCGTCTGCGCGATGATGACGGTCCCGACGATGATGGAGAGCAGGGCGCCCGCGACGAGAGCCGCGCCGGCCCCCGTCCGGTAGAGCCAGAAATTCAGGGACCGCGCGCGAAACTGTTCCGGCGTGAGCGCCTCCATGCCGGAGACACGCGCCTGCGCCTCCTGCCGGATGCGCGCGATATCGGCCCCCGGCTTCGCCCGGATGAGGAAGTACGTGACCAGATTGGCCGGTAATCCGACATAGGATCGGGCGCTGCGGAAATCGGTGAAGACGTAGGGCCGCGTCGTGAAGGAGCGCAGGCCGGAGGTGACCGCCCCGACCGTCACCGGGTGCCCGCGAACCTGTGCCGTCTCGCCGCGCGCAGACACGCCCAGCTGGTCTGCGTAGGACCGTTCGAGCGACACGGTGCCGGCGGTCGCGAGATCGTCGAGGCCACCCTCCACGATGTTCCACGGCGCCAGGCCACCGACCGGGTCCGACGCGATGATGAAGATCCCGATCAATCCGCCGTCCGGCGGCAGCCAAGCCGAGAAGCCCGCCACCACCGGGACGGCCTCCGACACCCCGTCGACGGCGCTCAGCTCCTGGCGCATCTCCGCGTCGAGAATCGAGATGTCCTCGAAGTACTGCGTTCCTTTCGAGACGATCCAGAGATCGGCTGCGGTGTGATCGACGATCAGCGTCACCATCCGCCCGAAGCCGTAGAACAAGCCCATCTGCACCAGGATGAGGACGACCGAGAGCACGATCCCGGTGACGGCGGCCACGAACCGAAGCCGATCCTGAAGCAGATTCCGGAGCGCCAGCGTCATGACAAGCGGCATTCGCCTGCTCGATATGTGCCATTGTCATGTAAAAATCAGCATAAATTGCCAGTAATGAGATTGATATGGATCAATTGTGGTGCCATGACTCTGTATTCACATTCGCTTTGATCTTGATCTGGAGGGCGATATGGGCCGCGCGTGGTGTGTCGCCGGGGCGGCGGCAGCGATGGTCCTGGTCGGTTCCCGCGCTTGCGCAGAAGACGCTTTCGAGGGGCGATACCTGCAGAACCGGCCATGCCGTGGCGACAGGACCGATCCCCCGAGCCTGAGGGTGACGATCACACCGCAGCAGATCACGTACGCGGGCGGAACATGCGCGATAAAGACCAGGCGCGGCGAAGGGAGCAGGCTCATCTTCGGCGTCGCGTGCCGGTTTCGCAGCGGCATCACGATGGGATCGGACATCGTCTTTACGCGCCAGCGGGGCGGCGTCTGGCACATGACCCAGGGGGATGGGGATTTCGAGGCCGACATCTACAGGTGTCCGGACTGAATCCGAGCCGTGGCTGAAGGGAGCCGGACCTGCTGTCGCCGCCGCGTCGATGCCCCGGCGGTGAGCGCTTCCGCATCACGATCACCGGCGCCTTCCTTGTGTGCCGCGGCCCTCTGCAGGGTCACGGTCTCTCGCCCGCCTCAGTCGGGCCATGGGCTGCGTGTGCGTTTCACCTGGTCAGGCGCGCCGACTCGGGTAAGCCGTTTCCGACCCTGCTCCGACAGGTCACCGAGTGTCTCAGTCGGGTGGTTTTGCGACGGCCTGCTTCTGGACAAGGGTTTGGAAGACGCAGACGCGGCTGCGGCGGCGACACGCCCGGCTCCCACATCTGCGCGCGCTGCGGTGAACCCCACGGATTGCCCGAAGGCGATTGCCGGCCAATCCCGATCAGGTCGCCGTGAGACGCTTCTCGTTCGCAGCCACGTGCTCACGATAGCGGGCGACAACCACGTCGACCGAACCTCCGGTCATCAAGGTGCCCGAGGCCTCGATGAAAGCGCTGATCTTCTCGCTGACCATTCGGTGCGCCTCAAGCTGACCGTCGGCACCGCCCAAGGCGAGTTTCACAAGCCGAAGTTCGACGACTCTTTGCGCCTCGAGAGCGAGCAGGGTCACGGCATAGGGGTTGTACATCGCGCACTCCGAGCCACGCCGCGCGAGAACCGACGCGACTGCGACAAACGAAAAGGGCGGCCGAAGCGACCGCCCTCGGGTTGATTGCCGGATCGAGGAGGATCGCTAGACCTTCGGTCCGGCGTCTCAGCGCACGCGCGCTCAGCCCTGCTGCGCGATGCCGGAGAAGGTCTTGCCGGCCTCCTCGATGGCGCGGGCCGAGGTCTCGGAGAGGGCTTTGCCGTCCTGAACCATGGATTGCAGCCCCTCACGGACGAGCTCGCTCTGGATCGCGGAGTACTCCTGCACCGATTTGGCGCGAGCCAGCTTGTTCAGGCCGTCGAGGTTGCGCTGCCACTGCTTCTGGCTCAGCGAAAGCCAGATCCGTGACGTGTCCTGGAAGGCCTGGGTGATCACGGTCCCGCAGCGAACGACTGCTTCCATGTTCTGCTTGGACTGCCGAGCCAAGCGCTCGCTGCCCTCGCCCGTGTAGCCGAGGGTGCGGCTGAAGCGATCCGCGGCTTGGCGCGCTTGGTGCGAGGCCGTCTCGACGCCTTTCTGCACGATGTGCTGGGTGTTCTCCGCGGCGCGCTCGTTGAGATCGACGAACTTGTTCACACCGTCGCGAGCGGCGTCGGCGAATTGTGTGGTCTGCTCGGCGGACTTGTCGGCGTTGGCCTTCAGGGTCTCGGCGGCCTTGTCGAACTGCCTGTTGTGCCTGTTCTGGTCAGTGTTCTGATTGGATGTCATTGTAAATTCCTGTCCTATAATCGATTGGCGATGTCTGCTCTGCGAAATTCAGATGCCAATCGGGATGCGGGGATAGTTATTTATCCCTCTTATTGCGCCTCATTTAAATCGTGCGCCGGATCATATAAACAATGTCTGAAATGAAGATTTGATCCAAATAATGAACAGCGATTTTTCGGAACGGAGATACTTAAATGATAAGTCGCTGATTGCGCTGCACAATAAAAATTTCGGCAGGATGCACTGCGGTCAGGGTGGGTCGCGTGAGACCGCGACGGCGTATTGGGCGCAGGCCATCCCGTGGTCGCCAACGGCTTGCGAGGCGCTCACGAGCCCAGGGCTGCCGCGATGCGGTCGTCAGCGGCACGATCCTCGCTGTCGACGCCGCCGATCATGGTCAAGCTGTAGTCCGGCCCCGGTCGGGAGAACCGCCCGAGATCGCCCGTCAGCGGAGCCGCCGCGGGCCTCGGCGTGGGCGTCGAGCGGCCATTCGGCGCCTGCCGTCTGACGTTCCGCGGGTCCGTCTCGCGAAGCTCGGCCGCCAGGACGTCGACCCTTGCCGGAGCGATCGTGACCCGCCCCGGGTCCCGCCGGCCTCCTTGCCGACGCTCGGCACGCGCTCGCCGTCGCACGCAGTGATCGCGACGAGCTTGGCCATGCGGTCGAGCACGAGCGTCCGGTCGTCGGCGGTCCCGCCGGCGGCATCGAGCGCCCTCTCGATCGCAGCCGTGTTCCGCGCGCGGGTGGCCAGGTCGCCCCGGGTGGCCTCGCCCTTGGCCTGCTTCCGGAGCTCCGTGGTGATCGAGGCGTTCGAAAGGTCGCGGACCGGCAGCGGGCTCTGTCCGCTTCGGAGACGCCAACGAAGGACGCCGGATCGGCGAGACGGGCGGGTTTGCGCTCGTCTGCCTGCGAGCGACGACGCATCAAACCGAACATCGCCTCGGCCAAACTGACGGGCTTCAGACCTGGCCGTGATGGAAGCAGGGGTTACGTCTTGTCCGGCTCGGTCGAGGGGCCGGCAACGGTTCCCAGGCCGTTGCCCAGGTCCACTCCCCTGTGAGGCGGTACTCCGCTCGGCAATACGGGGGCGGTTGCGGGCGCCTCCTGCACCTGTGCGAGGCCGGCGTCCACCTCGTGGATGAGGTCTGCAAAGTCGTAGGGCTTGCTGAGCAGGCGTGTGCCCGGCGGCAGCGCCCGCTGAAGATCCGATCCGGCTCCCGAGGTGACAATGATGCCGACAGCGGGCCAACGTGATGAACGAGGTGGGCAAGGGCCACACCATCACCCACGATGCCGCGCCCCGTCACCAGCATGCTCACCGGGGTCGGTCCTTCGAGCACCGCCAGCGCCTCGGCGGCTGTGCGGACCTCTATGGCCTGAAAGCCAACATCCTCCAGCATGTCGGCCGTGACCATACGGACAAGTTCATCGGCCTCGGCGATGAGGATGGCTAAAGGCCTGCTGTCAGACACAGACATGCTCCGCGTGATCAGGGCGGGAGCGCTCGCTGCTCTCAGGCACTGACGGCCGGGTCCGAAGCCAGTGATTCCCCCTTATGCGCCAATTGTCCGCCGGGCGCGATGACCTTGGTTGTGGCAGCGCGTCTCCCGAGGGCGCGCCCTGGTCCGGCCGCCTTCCGCCCAGAGCCGAACTTGCCGGACGGCCGACGAATGGCGTCTGTGGACGCCCCTGCTTTCGGGGCGTCCAACAGCGGGCCGAAGGGCCGACATGGGTCGGCAGCGGAAGGACCGCGCGGGGTGGGTTTCTGCCGGTCTGTTCCAGGGCGCAGAGACGTTGGAGCGGGCCTTGCCCTCCCGCCTGCTCACGATCCCAAGCAGCCGATCCCACCGGTAAAGATTGGGCATGCGGATGAAGACCAACTCCGCCGGTTCGCTATGGGGCGCCTTCAGCAGACCGCCGTTTGTGGCCGCTTCGAACTGGAGCGTTCCGCTAGGACAAGCCTTACTGGACTGTCAGACACACAGTGCGCTTCCGGGTCGAACCAAGCCGCTGTCCCATTCGGTCAAGCTGCCGTGCTCAGCTTCGGTATGCTGCCGCGCGCCGCGATCCGATGTGGCTCTCGACGGTTTCTCTGTTCTGACGGTCGGCAAAGCCGGTCCGGCGAGAGGGCACTGCATTCGGCGCGTCTAGGGGATCGAGATTTTTCCTGAAGCCGCCTGCCTGAGCGGGCAATTCCGAGGAGACGGTCATGGATGTCACCAGACGGATCTTCGCCGCCGGCGCCGCTACGATCCCGTTCGTCGGTTCGGGCCTGCCTCTCGCCCGGGCTCAGAGCACGGCCCAGGACGCGCCACTCATCGGCAACAACGCGGTGGCCGATCCGATCGAGCTGGCGACGGACGCCTATATCTACGGCTACCCGCTCGTCACCATGGAGATGACCCGGCGCGTGCTCACCAATGTGGCGGCGCCTGAGGGCAAGAACGCCCCGATGGGCCAATTCGCCAATCTGCGCGAATATCCAGACGCGAAGTTCCGGGCCGTCACCGCACCAAACGCGGATACTCTGTACTCCAGCGCCTTCATCGATGTCGGGACAGAGCCCCACCTTCTCAGCATCCCGGAGGAGGACGGCCGATACTATCTCATGCCGATGCTGAGCGCCTGGACGAACGTGTTCGCCGTGCCGGGCAAGCGCACGACGGGAACCGGGCCACAAACCTACTTCATCGCCGGACCCGGCTGGAGCGGCAGCGTGCCGTCCGGCGCCAAGCTGATCCAGGCGCCGACTAACCTGATCTGGATCCTTGGTCGGACCTACTGCACGGGGGCTCCCGAGGATTATAGGGCCGTGCACGCGCTGCAGGACCAGTACCGGCTCATCCCGGCGAGCGCGGCCGGCAAGCCGTACACACCGCCTCCGGGGCGCGTCGATCCGAGCGTCGACACGAAGACGGCGGTGCGCGAGCAGGTCAACCGCATGGATGCGACGACCTACTTCAACATGCTGGCCACTCTGATGAAGGACAACTCGCCGGCGCTCGCCGATGGGGTTCCGGTCGCCCAGATGGCCTCACTCGGCATCGTGCCGGGCCAGCCCTTTCGATCCGCAC
>NZ_BACT01000971.1:0-5763 GCF_000333255.1 Methylobacterium sp. B1
GGTGACGCGCTCGACCGGGATGCCTTGAGCGCCTGCGGGCGGGTCAAGCCCTCCAGCACGTGCCAGGAGATCGCCTCGCCCTCGCGATCCGGGTCGGTGGCCAGAATCAGCTNGTCGGCGCCCTTGACCGCCTGGCGATCTCGGAGACCCGGCTCGCCCCGCGGTCGGCCAGTTCCCAGACCATGTGGAAATCCTGCTCGGGATCCACGGAGCCGTCCTTGGCCGGCAGGTCGCGGATGTGCCCGAACGAGGCGATCACTTCATAGTCGCGGCCGAGATACTTATTGATCGTCTTGGCTTTGGCCGGCGACTCGACGACGACGACTTTCATTCAGACCTCTGCCCCTGACGGGACCTGAGCGCGACGGACGAATTCTGATCGTAATTCGCGTGGGACATATGCCCGCCGTCGGGCCGGGGCCGCGCGCCGGGGACAAGTGGGTCACGGGCGGCGGGATGTCAAATGGCGGGCTGTGCCGCCGGTGTGGGGTCGAGCCGCTCCGTCGCGCATGCCCCGGCTGGCGCGGCGCCGAAACTCAGATCCCCGCGTACCATTCGTAGCCGCGGTCCTCCCAGTAGCCGCCGCCGCCCTGGCCGATGCCGTCGAGCGATTCCACCATCTCGACGCGCATCACGTACTTGGCCTGCTTGTAGCCGAGCTGGCGCTCGACCCGCAGGCGCAGGGGCGCGCCGTTGGAGACGGGCAGCGGCTTGCCGTTGAGGTCGTAGGCCAGGATCGTCTGCGGATTGAAGGCGTCGTAGAGGTCGATGCTCTCGTAGTAGCGGATCGGCGTACGCTTATCCTCGGGCTCCGCGGCCGGGCTGCCCTGGCCCCAATCGTCCTTGGGCGCGTCGGTGGCGGTGGGCGCGCCGCCCCAATCCTCGGCGGCGGCGAGCTGGATGTAGGCGTCGCGCACCGCGCCCGGATGCCCGGGGCGCCCCAGGAAGGCGCCGTCGCCGCCTTCGAGGCCGCCGCCGGCATATTCCAGCGTGTCGGCGCAGTGGAACACCGCGTAGCGCGCCTGCGGCTTCAGCCCGGCCCGCTTCAGCACCTCGGCGAGCGGCACGCCGGCCCATTGCCCGATGCAGCTCCAGCCCTCCACGCAATCGTGACGGGTGATCTGGGTCCGCGACGGCAGGGCGCGCAGGTCCGCGAGGCTCAGCGACAGCGGCGTCTGGACGAGCCCGTCGACCGTGAGCTTGAACTCGGCGAACTTCTTGGCCGCGAGGGCCCGGTAGGCGCGGTCCGGCGGGTCGATGGTGCCGTTCGGCTTGAACCAGGGCGAGATCATCGCGGCCGGGAATTCCCGGGCCAGGGTCGTCGGCGACATCAGCAGGCGCTGGACGTACTGGTTGGCGTCCTCGCCGACCTGGAGGGTCTGCCGGCCCGCATCGGATCCGGCGAATCTGTCGCAGCCGCCGAGCAGGGCGGTGCCCATCAGGCCGGCGCCGGCGGTGAGGAGGTTGCGGCGGTGGAGGATCATCGGGCACCTTCCCGGTCACGGCCGAGGCTGAACCAGCCGGTGATCATGCCGCGCATGTTGTTGACGAGGCCGGAGACCAGCACCAGCAGCACGTGGACCACCACGAACAGCACGATGAGCCCGGCGGCGATGAAGTGGACGCTGCGCGCCGATTGCCGGCCCCCGAACAGCTCGGTGAGCCAGGGCCAGGCGGCATCCATCCCGGGCGACATGGCGAGTCCCGCGAGCACCATCGCAGGTAAAAGGCCCCCCACCAGGACGAGATAGGTGAGCTTCTGGATGACGTTGTAGCGCTTGGCCTCCGTGCCCTCGGGGAAGCGCAGGAGCAGGTGCTCCTTCACGGAAGCCCCGAAGTGGCGGATCTGGTCCCCGTCCGGAATCAGGCGACGGCGGAGCTGGCCGCTGAACAGGCCGTAGGTGAGATAGACGGCGCCGTTGATCACCAGCAGCCACGCGAACAGGAAGTGCCAGCGGCGGCCCGTGGCGAGGTCCTGGTCGGCCGGCAGGGTCGCCCAGGACGGGAAGGCCCGCTCCACCTCCGTGCCGCCCTCACGCGACAGGCCGAGAACGCCCGTGGTGTCGAAGGTCCGCGTGCCGACCGTCACCACACCGCGGCTCTTGCCGTCGCGGCCCTGATCGCTCGTGATGGCGAGCGCCGGGTCGTCGAAGGTCGAGACCGCGCCCCAGTAGAGCGCGGGGTGGGCGTTGAAGATCTGGAGGCCGCTCATCAGCAGCACGAGCAGCACCGCGGCGTTGATCCAGTGCGCCAGACGGATCACCAGCGGATGGCGGTAGAACCACCGGCGCCCCTGCCGGTCGACGGTCTCGGGGGCTTGGAGAGCAGGGGAGGCGGCCAAGAATCGGGTCCCGGTTGGGCGTCGCTGGGCCGGGGATCGTCCGAACCCCGACCGTTCGGGCCAATACGTGGCGCGAGGAGCACCGGTTACCATCGGGCGGAAAAAAGGCCGCAGGTGCCGTCCGGCTTCCCCGGCGCGGCGGCGGTCTGCAGGGGCTGCGGGGGCTCCAGGCACGGGGCCGAGGGCGGAGCGCGGCCTGTCCCCTTTCCGAGCGGACGGGCCAGCCGGGAGCTCACGCCGAGCCAGCCCCTGTGCGCCGGAGGACGCGTCCCGGCCTGAACCGCGATGGATGCGCGCGATGGATGCATCGGACAGCCTTGCCGGGACGGCGCGCCGCACCTACACCCGGGCCTCATCATGACGACGCCCGCGCCCCCGGCCTTCCCGCACCGGCACCTCCTCGGCATCGAGGGTCTGACCCGGCCCGACATCGAAGGGCTGCTCGACGCCGCCGAATCCGCCGTCGACCTCTCGCGGCAGGTTGAGAAGAAGCGCACGACCCTGCGGGGCCGCACGCAGATCAACCTGTTCTTCGAGCCCTCGACGCGGACGCAATCCTCCTTCGAACTCGCCGGCAAGCGGCTCGGCGCCGACGTGATGAACATGTCGGTCGCCTCGTCCTCGGTGAAGAAGGGCGAGACCCTGATCGACACCGCGGCGACGCTGAACGCCATGCGGCCCGACATCATCGTGGTCCGCCACGAATCGGCCGGCGCCGTGCACCTGCTCGCCCGGAAGGTCGATTGCGCGGTGGTCAACGCGGGCGACGGCGCCCACGAGCACCCGACCCAGGCGCTCCTCGACGCGCTCACCATCCGCCGCAACAAGGGCCGGATCGAGGGCCTGCAGGTGGCGATCTGCGGCGACGTCCTGCACTCCCGGGTGGCGCGCTCCAACATCATCCTGCTCCAGGCCATGGGTGCCCGGGTCCGCCTGATCGCGCCCTCGACGCTGCTGCCCGCCGGCATCGAGCGCTTCGGCGTCGAGACCTTCACGGACATGCGCAAGGGTCTCGTCGGCTGCGACATCGTGATGATGCTGCGCCTCCAGCGGGAGCGCATGAACGGTTCGTTCGTGCCCTCCGTGAAGGAGTATTTCCGCTATTTCGGCCTCGACGCCGAGAAGCTGGCGCTCGCCAAGCCCGATGCCCTGGTGATGCATCCGGGCCCGATGAACCGCGGCGTCGAGATCGCCTCGGACGTCGCCGACGGGGCGCAGTCGCTGATCCGCGAGCAGGTGGAGATGGGTGTCGCCGTGCGCATGGCGGTGCTGGAAGCGCTCGCCCGGCATCTCCCGAACGGCTGAGCCCCGGACAAAGCCCATCCGCCTTCACCCGCGCCGCTTGCTCGCAGGGCGGTCGTGGCGCAGTTTCCTGCCGAAATCCGGCCCGGATCCGTATAAGGGGCCGGCGCAACATGCAGATCGCTTCATGACCGCCTACACGCTCGCCGACCTCGCCGCCCTCGTGGCGAGCCGCGCCGGGACCGATCCGGCCACCTCCTACACGGCCAAGCTCCTGTCCGAGGGCCCCGCCAAGGCGGCCAAGAAGCTCGGCGAGGAGGCGGTCGAGGCGGCGATCGCGGCCGTGCAGGGCGACAAGACCGGCCTGAGGAATGAGGCCGCCGACGTGCTCTACCACCTCGTCGTGCTGCTCCGGGCCGGCGGCGTGGAGCTCGAGGCGGTGATGGCCGAGCTGGAGCGCCGGACGGCCCAGAGCGGCATCGCCGAGAAGGCCGCGAGGCGCCACGCGTGAACGCGGCCGCGCTGCCGGGCTCGGTCGAGGCGATCCTCGACGCGTCGGACCGGCTCTCGCCCTATCGCCGCTTCAGCCGGGAGGAATGGGCGCAGCTGCGCGCCGACACGCCGCTCACCCTCAACCAGGAGGATCTGGAGCGGCTGCAATCGATCAACGATCCGATCTCGGTCGAGGAGGTGGTGGCGATCTACCTGCCGCTGTCGCGCCTGCTGGCCCTCTACGTCGCGGCGACGCAGGGGCTGTTCAAGGCGACGCAGCGCTTCCTGATGGCCGAGCGCGAGACCAAGGCGCCCTACATCATCGGGCTCGCCGGGTCGGTGGCGGTGGGCAAGTCCACCACGGCCCGCATCCTGACCGCCCTGCTGGCGCGCTGGCCCAACACGCCGAAGGTCGACCTCGTCACCACCGACGGGTTCCTGCTGCCCAACGCCGAACTCGCCGCCAACGGCCTGATGGAGCGCAAGGGCTTTCCCGAGAGCTACGACACCGCCGCGCTGCTGCGCTTCCTCCACGACGTGAAGGCCGGCCACAAGCGCGTGACCGCGCCGCTCTACTCGCACCTCGTCTACGACCGGGTGCCCGGGGAGGAGCGGGTGGTGGAGAGCCCCGACATCCTGATCGTCGAGGGCCTGAACGTGCTCCAGCCCGCCCGCCTGCCGCGGGACGGCACCGCGATCCCGTTCGTGTCCGACTTCTTCGACTTCTCGATCTATCTCGACGGCCACGAGGACGACCTGCACCGCTGGTACGTCACCCGCTTCATGAAGCTGCGCCAGACCGCCTTCCGCGACCCGCGCTCCTACTTCCGGAAATACGCCGAGATCCCGGAAACCGAGGCGCTCGACATCGCCGACCGGCTCTGGACCACGATCAACCTGCCGAACCTGCGCGAGAACATCGTGCCCACGCGGCAGCGGGCGAGCCTGATCCTCACCAAGGGCGCGAGCCACCGGATCGAGAGCGTGGCGCTGCGGCGGCTGTAGGTCGGTCCAACCCTCCAGCTGATCCTGAGGTGACCGCGAAGCGGGCCTCGAAGGAGGTCTTCCGGGCCCACAGAGCCCTCTGGACGAGGAGAGGCCTGAAGCGGACGCCTCACGCGAACGGAAAGTCCGCCTCCGCCACATACGGCCCACCCCCGGTCGAGTCCCGCGCCGAGAACAGCGTCACCCGGTCAACCGCGAAGGCCAGCGGCGCGAAGACCGGCGCCTGCGACAGGTACATCGCCGTCGCCTCCGGCGTGGCGTCGCGGCGCAGCCGGGCCAGGGTGACATGCGGGGTGAACTTCCGCCGTTCCGGCTCGACCCCGGCGCGGCGCACCAGCCGCTCCTGCTCGGCCTGGAGATCCGTCAGCGCCGGGTCGGCCACCACCGCCGCGTAGAGCGCCCGCGGCCTGTCGCCGCCGAAGATGCCGAGGCCATCGAGGGTCACCGTCAGGGGCGGGCGTACCCGCATCTCGGCCAGCGCCTCCACGACATCGTCGGCGACGGTGACCTCGACATCCCCGAGGAAGCGCAGGGTGACGTGAAAGTCGCCGGGCTCGATCCAGCGCGCGCCGGGCAGGCCGCCCTGGTAGACCTTGAGGGCGTCGGCGACCGCCGGCGGCACGGCGAGCCCTGTGAACAGGCGCGGCATCAGCGGACCGGCGCCTGGCGGATCCGTCCAGGAA
>NZ_BACT01000970.1:0-1011 GCF_000333255.1 Methylobacterium sp. B1
CCGATCACCGGGGCAGCGGTTAGGGCGACCTGGGGCAGGATGATGCGCCCGTAGATCAGGCTGCGGACAGGCCGAAAGGCGTGCGCCGCCTCGATGTTGTCCGGAGCGACGGCGCGGAAGCCCGCCCGAAAGATCTCCGCGAGGTAGGCCGTCGTGTAGACCGTGAGCGACATCAGTCCGGCCCACCAGGGATCGAGTCTGAGGCCGAATTCGGGGAGGCCGTAATAGACGACGTAGGCGAGCAGCAGGAACGGCACGCACCCCACGCGCTCCCTCGGACAGGTGCGCTTCGCCTGGATGGCGGGCCGCGGCCTCGATCTTCCGAACCGCAGAATCGAGCCTGCGGACTTCCGGGCGATCCGCATCCTGTCGCTCGGCAAGAACAGCTTCCATCATCGAACCGTGGAGCATTGGCTCAACGAACGGGGCGACGCGCCGCGCGTCGTCGATCTCTGCAACAGCATGGGCGCCGTCGCCTCCCTGACGCAGGCCGGCGTGGGCGTCAGCCTTCTCCCGATCCAATGCTACCGGGCCGAGATCGCATCCGGTGCCCTGCGAGTTTTGGAGACCTGCCCGGAGGGGCCGCTGGTGGAATTCTTCGCCGTCTACGCGGCGGACGCGACAACGACCATTCCGCGCCTGCTCACCGACCTCGCGGCGGCGTCGAGCACGTTCGAGGACGCTCTTGGCTAAATGCGCAGCTTCAAGAGATTGTCCGTCCGGCCTGACCCGAGGAGGCTGAAGCTGCGAGGCCTCAGCGGTTCGGTGAGGCCGGATGAAAAGCCCACGGAATGCGCGTCGGGGCCGTCGGTCGGTCGCCTGAAGGGGCGCGGCGCTGAACGTGTCCGCGCCGAGCGGACGGTCCGGCGCGGACCCATTGCATGCGGGACGAGGCGCAGGTGGACGTCTTCGATGATATCGGGCCCGTCTACGACGCAACGCGGCGTCGTAGACGCTCGGCGAGCCTGGCCCGGTCGAGCTGGAGAACCGAGCTCGCGTCGATCAGACTGC
>NZ_BACT01000969.1:0-2335 GCF_000333255.1 Methylobacterium sp. B1
AGTCGAGATAGCCGAAATGGTGCAGGAACTTGCGCCGGCGTACGGCGTCCTCGCTCTCCGGCGGGCCCCAGATCTGCTCGACACCCGGGGCCGTCAGGGCCGTCATCATCGCGTCCCGGAGCGCCGCATAGCCGGCGGCGTTGAGCCGGAGTCCGTCGTCGCTGAATCCAGGCCTGAGCGCGCCCGTCTCGGTGGCCAGGACGGCGTCGTAGTCGATGAACTGCGCCCCGTAGGTCCCCACGTGGTCGCGCAGCCACGCGTTGACGTCCCCGATGAGCGAGACCGGCAATCCGGCCGCGCCCGGCGCGTCCGGATCCACCGGCGGGATCGAGCCGACCCAGGTCCGCACGTAGAGGTCGCGTGCGTCCTGCAGCATGGCCGCGATATCGGCCACGATGCGGTCCAGCGACGGCGCCCGATCGCGGTTCAGGATATCGTCGCGGCCGCCGATGAGGTGGAGGCCCCGCGCGCCGTAAAGCGCGATGTCGGAGCGAAGCCGCCGCACCATGTCCCGGGTCGACTGCCCGCCGATCCCCCGCGCGACCGTCTGAGGGCCGGAGAAGAGCGGCGGCGTCTCGGCCGTCAGGTCCGCCGTCACCGAATCGCCGAAGAACAGGATCGGCCCGAACGGAAACAGCGGTTTGTCCTGTGCCGGGGCGCTCATGCGGGACTGATGGCTCTGTCGTCTCAGCGCGCCGCGAAGATCTCGACCCCGTCGAGGTGCAGGTACTGCTCCTCGTCGAGATCGATCTTCAGGTAGCGGAACCGGGCATTGTCGAATCGCAGGTGGAGGGGCAGGCCCGGATGGCAATGGGCGTCCACGGCATCGAAGACGAGACGGTAATCGGTCTCGGTCTCGCCCAGCCAGACGCGCATGAATTGCGCCCGCTCGCTGAGCTGCCCCCAGCGATTGTAGATCCGGATCTCTGAGACCCGCTCGACCGCGCCGAGATCGAGGACGAACCAGGGGTTCCGGTCGAGCCCGGTGTGAAAGAAGAAGGACGGGTCGCCGGTGGTGCGCTCACCGTAGGTGCCGGTCGTCCCCGACCAGGCAGAGGCGGAGCTCGCCCGCCAGGTCTTGCCCAGCGCGATGTTCTCCGAGGGACGCGCCGTCACCAGCGTGTCCGTCTCCAGCTCCTCGATCAGGGTCCGGATCTGCTTGGACGGTTGCCGCAGCGGCGGGATCTCCAGGTCGAGCTTGTAGATCAGGTTCGACAGGATGCTCTGGTCGAAGCGGTGGTCGATGAAGCCATCGAGATCCGGCAGGCCCATCGCGTTGGGGCTGTCGGTGACGATGCGTGGATCGCCCGCGTAGCGCAGCCATTCGGCGACGAGGTGGCGGGTGGCGGGGCTCACCATGAAGGCGATCCAGGAGGCCTGGATCTGGTCGGCCTCCCAGTAGCGCTCCGCGTCGCAGTCCATCAGCACGAAGCAGTCGCGCTTGGTCCAGGCCCGCTGCGGCCGTCCGTGGAGCACACCCACCGCGACCCGGCGCTCCGAGCCGTCGAGCCACGTGAGCAGCGGCGCCACCGGCGGCAGCGGATCGTCGCCCACCGCCTGCATGCCGGTGTCGCTGAAGACGATGAAGTCGCCGTCGCGGCGCTGCGCCAGCGCCTCGGCGATGACGTAGGGCTTCCAGGCCCAGTTCCCGGCGCCCCGGGACCGGTCGAGGATCCCCCGGTGCGCGCGGTAGAACGGCGTCTCGCGCAGCCGGTCGGGGGACCAGCTCTCGATCGTGTCGAAATCGCCCGTGGCGGCGGCCGCCGCGACCAGCCGGCGCTGGCTCTCGACGTAGTGATACTTGGCGGCGAAGCTGACCAGGGTGGCATGGCGCGGCCGGAGCCGACGCCGCTGCAGCATCAAGACCTCGGCGCGGTGCATGTCGAAGGCGTTGATGCGCAGGGCTTCCGATGGCTGGTCAGCGCTGGCCAAATCTGTCCTCCGACGGATGAGCCGGGCGCTTGTCACCGGTTTTGCCGGCTTCGGCAAGGCGGTCCCGGCGGGATCAGGCGTCGTCGAAGGCGAGGTTTCCGGCCGGGTAGTCGAGCATCAGGGCCCGCCGCTCGGGGGAGTTGTCCCATTCGCCCACCTTCGTGTAGGCGCCGGCCACGTCCAGCACCTCGACGACGCGCCCGATGGTCGGGATGCTCTTGAAGTGCTGCGGCCAGCCGGAGGCGAAGTAGAAGACCTGCTCGACATGCTCGGAGAGCTGGCAGACGCCCGGTCCGAAGGTGCCGAGCCCGAAGACGAGGTAGCGCCCGTTCATCAGCGCGGCGACGTCGTCGACGAGGGTGCCGCTCTGCGTCGTCAGGGGGACGCCGAGATCCGCGATCCA
>NZ_BACT01000968.1:0-803 GCF_000333255.1 Methylobacterium sp. B1
CATCAGCCCGGCATAGACATCGGCGAGGTTTGTATCGACGACGACCAGCGCGGCATCCGACTGGGACAGGCTATCGGCGAGGGCCTGGCCGCGGCCGGCGCAGTCCAGGCAAACCACGCGCAGGCCGAGACGGACGAGGCCGAGCCGCATGGCCTCGGCCTGACCGAGATCCTGCACCAGAAGCGCCACGGTCTGACCGGCGCGCAGGCCCTCGCTCCAGGCCCAGCGGGAAAATCGGTGCGGGCAGATCGCGGCGGCGGGTCCGGACGGTGCCACGCGACGATCCGCGTTGGCCCCTCCCGCATCGCCTGTCCGGACGCGCCGGTCGGCGTCCCGCGCCGGGACTGGAAGGAATGCCGCAGGAGGATGGACGCCGTACATGCGATGCGGACCGCCTGAATCTGGACAAATTGCAGGCTCTGGCGTGACGCGAGCAGGTTAACACTCTCTCACGCGCCGGCGTTCCACCGAAAAACGACGCCGTTTTCGTCGGCGTGCCGGGCAGGGACTGCCCCTATGGCCAACAGGCCGTGAAAGTAGATGCGCGGATTGCCGACAAATTCCGTCGCATTGGCGTGCGCACCGGACCGGCCTATGTCCCGGTGCCAGACGTGGCCCGCAAGAGGCCCCGCTCGATCGAGGAAACCACCGCGCATGCGCCCGACCACGACCCGGATCGCCGAGACCGCGCTGCGGGTCGCGGTGGCGGAGGACCGGCGCAGCCTCGCGGCGAGCCGGACCACCTTCCTGCGCCTGCTCGTCCCGGCCCTCGTCGCCCTGTTCGTCGTCCTGACGCTGGCGAT